>CALBGL010000031.1 GCA_937892735.1 uncultured Clostridia bacterium
CGGCGCTCTAACCAACTGAGCTACTGAGCCAAGATGGGCCTTCAGGGACTCGAACCCGGGACCATCCGGTTATGAGCCGGACGCTCTAACCAACTGAGCTAAAGGCCCCGAATGACCCCCAGGAGAATCGAACTCCTGATTCCGCCGTGAGAGGGCGGCGTCTTAACCGCTTGACCAGGGGGCCATCTTACGTTCGTTTTACACCTCATCGCGAACGCAAGATAGATTATACTAGAACTTAGGGCAGATGTCAACATCTTTTTTCATTTTTTTGTTTTTTTCTTTCCCAAGATCGCTCCAAGGCCTGACATCGCCAGGCAGCTCGCGCTTTCCAACCATATGTTCCCCACAAAAATATCTGCGCCATTAATGATCCAAGAAATGAAAAAGCGGATGACAAGGTATAAAATCCCTGTAATCAGCCCATACTTCCATCCTTCCTCTCCGCTCATCCTAGCCGCTACAAAACTTCCTACAAAGACCGAGACCAGAGAAATCACCATAACGAGCAAAACATATTGATTCTGCGTTCCCGTCAGTATTCCCCAATCCAACAGAAAAGAGCATAGGAGAAGACCGCCCATCGTCAGCAAATAGGCTCCAATCAATCCCCACAATACGCTTTTTCCTCCACTCCATTTTATATTCGTGGGTTTCACGGTCCCCTCTCTTCTTCGTTTCACTTTGTTAGAAGAATGTTTTCGTTTTCCCATTCGCGCCGTCTTGTACGCCATAGAATACCCTCCTGTTTTTTTGTACATCATATGTCCATGCCGACAAAAAAATACGAGAATTTCCGTTTTCATATGAGACAAGATATGATATACTCATCTTATCCTATGAAAGAATGAATGGAGGTGTTTTTATGCTGGATAAGGTAGACTTGACCAAATCCATGACAAAAGAAGATTATCGTAAGATAAAAGACCCGCTAGACGAACAGCTCTCTCTTTTACAGCGCAAATGCCGAACCGCGAAAATCCCCATCATCATTTTATTTGAGGGTTGGGGGGCTTCCGGCAAGGGCACACTGATCTCACGTCTGATCGACCCTCTGGATCCCCGTGGCTTCTCTGTCTATACAACACAGAAGGAAGATGAAAACGAACGGATGCATCCATATCTCTGGCGTTTCTGGACCAAGCTTCCCGCCGCCGGACAAATCGCGATCTTTGACCGCAGCTGGTATCGTCGAGTACAGGTCGATCATTTCGACTCGCCGCTTTCCCCTCTGCAGCTCTCTCAAACCTATCAGGAAATCAATTCGTTTGAGGAACTTCTGATTCGAGGCGGTACAGTCATCATTAAATTTTTCCTCCATATCTCTAAGAAGGAGCAGAAAAAACGCTTTGACAAACTGTTGGCTTCTGAAGAAACTTCCTGGCGTGTAACCAAAGAAGATCTTCGCCATAATAAATATTACGATGAGTTTCTTCATCTTAATGATGAGATGTTGGCCCATACAGATACGGATCTGGCTCCCTGGACGGTTCTCGAAGCCACAGACAAACAGTATGCCACCGCCAAGATGAAAACTCTGCTCATCCAACGGCTGCAAGAGGCTCTGAATAATCGGGCATCTCATGCTGTCTCCTCTCTTCCCTCTTTGCCAACCTCTGAAACTGAAAATTACCGTCCTTCTGTCCTGGCCGGCATAGATCTTAGCAAGACCATGGATAAAGAAATCTATAAAAATAGGCTGGATATTCTGCAAAAAAAACTTTCTCGCCTTCACAGCGAAATTTACCGCAGACGGATCCCCGTGGTGCTGGTCTTTGAAGGTTGGGATGCCGGCGGCAAGGGAGGCGCCATCAAACGGCTGACCCAGGCGCTGGATCCCCGCGGTTATGTGGTTCATCCCGTATCATCCCCTAACGATATCGAAAAAGCGCATCATTATCTCTGGCGTTTCTGGCAGTATATGCCCAAGGACGGTCATATCACCATCTTCGATCGTTCCTGGTATGGCCGCGTCATGGTGGAACGCATTGAAGGATTCTGCAGTGAGAATGAATGGAAACGGGCCTATAAGGAGATGAATGAGATGGAAGAAATCCTGGCGCACGCCGGCGCCATCGTCCTAAAGTTCTGGATGCACATCGATAGGGATGAACAGGAACGGCGTTTCCATGAAAGAGAATCCAATCCGGCGAAACAGTGGAAAATCACGGATGAAGATTGGCGAAACCGCGCCAAATGGGATCAGTATGAAGTGGCCGTCGATGAGATGCTTCTCCGTACCTCCACCTCATACGCTCCCTGGATCGTCGTCGAAGGAAACTGCAAATATTATGCCCGCATCAAGGTATTGGAAACGGTAGTTCAGGCGATTGAATCCAGACTATAAGCAAAAAGAGCGGTATCCTGCTGAAATTCAGCAAGACATCGCTCTTTTTATAGATCATTGTTTTTTCGAGTATGCATCCAAGCCTTTTTTCAATCGCTCCAGGCCGTCCTGCACTCTGGATCTCGGACACGCCAAATTCATACGCATAAAGTGCTCTCCATTGCCTCCATACTGCTCTCCCGCAGACAGATACAAACCCGTTTCCCTGCGAATGAAAGCCGCAATCTCTTTTGCCTGGTCTCCATAAGCGCTGCAATCCAACCACAATAGATACGTGGCCTGTGAAGCTACGACATGGACCCGCGGCAGCTCCTTACGCACATAATCGAGAATACACCTCTTGTTCTCCAGAATATAGTCTCGCAGTTGATCCAACCATTCTTCTCCCTCATTAAAGGCAGCGATCGGAGCTTCTACCGCGAATACATTGCCTTCTGCCACCTCGTCCGTATTAAGCCCCCGCCACACCTTATGGCGAAGCCAGGGATTTGCCACCGCTACTGCTGCAGTCTGAATCCCCGCCAAATTGAAGGCTTTCGTAGGCGCCAGACAGATCACGCTGTTTTCGCGGCAATGTTCGGATACGGAGGCAAAGGGTACATATTCACATCCCGGATCCGTCAGGTCACAATGAATCTCATCCGAAATCACCACCACGTGATGCTGATAACAAAGCTCTCCAATCCGCCGCAGCGTCTCGGCATCCCAGATCTTTCCGATGGGATTATGCGGATTACATAGAATCATCAATGTCGTTTGCGGATCCGCAAGCTTCTCTTCTAAATCGGTAAAATCAATGTGATAGCTTCCATCTTGATAGACCAGCGGGCTCTCCAGTACCTGCCGCCCATTGTTTATGATAGAATTAAAGAAGATATTATAAACGGGCGTCTGGATCAGAACCTTCTCCGCCGGCGTCGTCAGTTTGCGTACAATACTGGAAATTGCGGGCACAACACCTGTACAGAAGATGAGCCAATTCCCTTCCATCTTCCAATGATGGCGCCTCTTCCACCATCCCTGATATGCCTGATACCATTCCGGAGGCAAATCCGCATACCCAAAAACACCATGAGCGGCCCGCTCTTCGATGGCCTTTCGAATAGCAGGCGCTGTCGCGAAATCCATGTCTGCCACCCACATGGGCAGCTCTCGTTCTTCGACCGTCCATTTCATGGAATGGGTATTTCTCCGGTCGATGGACGTATCAAAATCGTATGGCATACTCGTTCCTCCTCTTATTTATTCCACATAATCCTTCCGGAGTCCAATCTGCGGACAGAGGATCTGCGTCTTAGACGGATCAATCTTACGAGGTTCCAAAATCAATTCTCCTATCGCATCTGCTCGAATGATTCCCTGCGTAGGATTCAAAACACTGTCAATCTTACCATGAATCTCCGCATCCACAGTAGAATACTCAAAAGCTAACGTCGTATTCATCAATCTACAATCCTTCATGACCAGGTTGTCGATATAACACATTCCCTGCAGGCTCTCCACCGTGCAGCGTACCAACGTCAGATTCTTCGCGTTCCACCCCAGATATTCTCCGGAGATGAAAGAATCGTAGACCGTCACATTCTCGCTGTTCCAGAACGCATCCTTGGATAAAAGTTTTGAATTGTGAATCTCTACGCTACGGACCCCATCGAAAGAATAGTTTCCATAAAGAGTCAAATCATGAATCACCATATTCTGACTGTTCATTGCGAAATAATCCCCCTTAGCCACTACATGATCCATATTCACATCCTGGCATTGCCACAGCGTCTCCGCAGCGTTGGGTATGGAAACATTCTTCATCGTCAAGTCCTGACATCTTCTGAAATTCTTAGGTGCTTCGATAGCGCAGTCTTCTACAGTAATATGCTTGGTATACCATACACCGGCTCGTCCCATCTCCAGCCACGTACAGTTCTTGGCTATCACATTCTCTGCGTACCATAATGGATATTTCCACTGAAACATACTGTCATACAATTCAATATTGCGGCTCTCCTTCAAAGGAGATTCCCCTTCTCCAAACACCGTATGATAAATCTTCAGGTCTTTTCCCTGAAACAAAGGACGTTCTCCCGTATAATATTCCTGTCTTATTTCTGTCTTATCACTCATTCGCATTTCTCTCCTCTAATCATAAAATTTCTAAATATTCCAACAAAGCTTTGCGCTGCTTCTTCCCGATTCTCCTGCCTTCCCGGTAGAGCTCTCTCAGCTTATCTTTGTCCTTTTCCATACGACTGATCGTGATCGGCGTCTCTGGTCGGATAACAAAAATTCTGCCCTGGCTCTCCAGTGCCAGTACCTCTTCTACCATCTCATTATAACGTTCCGGCGCCGTACGAATCTTTTCCAACAAACCGGGATACTCCTTAAAGACCTGATCGTACAAACGCAATACCGCTGGCGAGTTCGGCTTCTTTCGGTATGTCACATCTCGGGTAAGCACCATGACGATCTTCTCATATCCTTCCTGTATCGCCTTTTGATAAGGAATCGCCATGGCAACACCGCCATCCACACAGTCCGTCCCCTCTACCGTGACAACTGGCTCCATCAGCGGAATGCTGCAACTTGCCCGAACGGCCTTTAGAATATCCGAACAAATCCCCTTTTCATAATACATGGCTTCTCCGGTCGCACAGTTGGTTGCCACGGCAATCAGACGCTGCTTAGACTGTTCAAAGGTTCCGAAATCTAATGGAAGCAATCTCTCCGACAACTCCCCAAACATAAAATCAAAGTTAAAAAATCCCTTTTTCTGCAGCCAATTCTGCGCTGAAAAATAACGCTTATCCTGCATATAACGAATATTTATCTTCGCTGTCCTGCCAACTTGCTTCGATAGATAATTAACACCACTGAGCGCCCCGGCGGACACGCCAATCACACAGGATGCCTCCACGTCCTGTTCCATCAATACATCCAGAACTCCGGCCGTAAAAAGGCAACGCAAAGCACCTCCCTCCAATACAAACGCGCACTCGACCATACACGACTCCTTTCTAACACTCCTTTTGTATAACAAAGAGACTGTTGCAAACGCAACAGCCCCTCCGGTCCATCTTTACCATTGCAAATGCGATTGCAAGCGGACACTCAGGTGCGTCACGAAATCCGATCTGCAACGCGCCCTTTCGATTACTCTTCTTCTTTTTTCTTCTTATCCTCAGACTTGGCATCCAACTTGGAAATCAAGAGGACAATCAGCGTGATAATGATAATCACAAACATGATTCCACCCATGCCTTCGCCCATGATAATCAACGACTGCAGAAAATTTTCCATCGTATCCAACAGAATCATCCTATTCGCCCCTTTCCATTAGATGAAAAATCCGAGGATCATACCACCTGCCACAACGGAGGCGATCTGACCAGATACATTGGCGCCTACTGCTTCCATCAGCAGATGATTCGTCTTATCTTCAGACATAGCCAGCTTCTGTACCACACGAGCCGCCATAGGAAACGCTGAAATTCCTGCCGCGCCAATCATCGGGTTGATCTTTCTCTTGCTGAAAATATTTACAATCTTGGCAAATACTACACCGCCCACTGTGTCGAAAATAAACGCGCCAAGACCAATGGCCATGATAATAAGCGTCTGTACGGTAACGAACTGCTCCGCACGCATACTGAAAGAAATGGTCAAGCCCAGAAGCAGCGTGATAATATTCGAAAACTCATTCTGCGCCGTCTGAGACAGATTATCCAGAACCTTACACTCTCTCAGCAAATTGCCAAACATCAACGCGCCTACGAGTCCAACGGACATCGGTGCCACCAAACCGGCAACAAATGTAACAATGATGGGGAACAGAATCTTGGTTCTCTTGGAGATGGGTCTGGCCGGCACATGCTCCATATGAATCGCCCGTTCCTTTTTTGTAGTGATCAACTTGATCACCATCGGCTGAATAATGGGCACCAGCGCCATGTACGAATAAGCAACCACCGCGATCGGGCCCACATAATTGGATCCCAGCACCTGCGATACCAAGATCGCCGTAGGACCATCCGCAGCACCAATGATCCCGATAGACGCCGCATCCTTCAGATCGAATCCACACAGAGCCGCAAAAGATAACGCCACGAAAATACCAAATTGCGCGGCGGCACCAAACAGAAACATTTTGGGATTCGAAAGCAACGGTCCAAAGTCGATCATCGCGCCAATTCCGATAAACAGCAAAATCGGCATAGCCTCCGATGCCTCAATCCCCACGTTAAAGAGCCATTCAATGATACCGCCTGACTCAATGCCGCCTTCCATGACCTGATTCAATACACCCGAGTTCGGCAGATTCACCAGAATCGCGCCAAAACCCATGGGGAGCAGCAACGCGGGTTCAAATCCCTTACGGATCGCCAAATAGATCAATACACCGCCGACGCAGTACATGACGATCTGCTGCCATGTGATGGCAAGTAAGCCTTCGTACAGAAAATCCATACTATCTTTCCTCCTGATTGTTGTCCGCAAGGGGGTCATATCATCCATAAGCGCTGAAAAAGGCCTGCACCGTGCACTCTACGCTCGATACAAGTCTTGTCATTTCATGCTAAACCAGGTGCGCTCCCCTCGAACGCAGCAGGATGTTGATTTAACCACACATTTCTGTGCCGACTACTCCCTTGAAGCCTTTTTCATTATATCTAATCTTTCGATTTTTGTCAATGTCTTCTGTCCTCTTACTCTGATTTCAATCTCGTTCCAATTCCCCTATATTCGCTACCACACAAGTCGGTCTCATGCCCGATTTATGTAGATCATCTTGTGTCGTCTCCCCCGACAGCACCAGTACTGACGCCACCTGGTTCCGCGTTCCCAAGGCGATATCCGTATACAACCGGTCTCCTACGGCAACCATCTGACTCCGGGGAATCCCTGTTTTCGCCTCCAGAATCTCTAAAACCTCTCTATGCGGTTTTCCCGTATAGTAAGGCTTCACACCCGTGGATGCGGTAATCAATGCACACATAGCGCCGGCGTCCGGCATGAATCCATACTCGGTAGGGCAGTTCAGATCCTCATGCGTACACAGAAACTCTGCGCCGTTTCGAATATAATGACAGGCCCGATCCAGTTTCTCATACGTCAATGTTGTATCAAATCCCAACAAGACGATGTCCGGGTCTTTCTCTGTCAAAGAAACGCCTGCCTCGTGAAAACTCTCTGCCAGATCCGGTGTCCCCACCAGGTACACTTTTTTATCCGGCCTATGGGTTTTCAGAAAATGGATCATCACATCCCCAGACGTGACCACATCCTCTCTCGTAGCTGCAATGCCCATATGATTCAGACGATCCACATAGGTTTTAGGCGATCGGGATGAATTATTGGTAAAAAAGATATACCGCTTGCCATGCGCTTTTACCCTTTCTAAAAAGGGGATCGTCTCTGGAAACAGATGAGAACCCAGATAAATGGTCCCATCCATATCCAGCACATACAGCTTTTTATTCTCCAGCTCTTTCATCATGACCTCCGTTAGAATACATTTTGTGTCGCGATAATATTGACGCCATTCCCATCGATATCTTCCAAAATGATATCGCCCATCAGCACAGGGCGCTCCACTGTCACCTCATGAATCTGTTCAAGGTAGTGTGGAATCTCTTTCTTGGCCAGAGGCGCATCCGATCTTACTGGCAAAACCCCGCCATCTGCAAGTGCCACTGTTGTGGTCAGGGTTCTTGTCGGATTCGTGATCTCCGAACGAGCATACCGTTCCCCCCGGGCACAGGTATTGCCCGTTATACGGATAATCTCTTCGCCGTTCATGGTCACCGTCACATGACATCCCATAGGACAGCTGGTACAGATGATCTCACGTTCCATGTTCTGCTTCCTCCTCTACTTCGATGGTCAGGGTCTGTCCCATATAATTTTGCAGCTTTGTTCCCAAGAGACGCACCGTCTCCATTTCTCCCGGTGCGACACGAGGCCGCTTTCTCATCAGTACCGTCTCTTCTCCATTCTTGACCAGAATCCGAACAGCCGCATGCACATCCGTCACGCGAAAGAAAACCGTCGTGTCCTCACACCGGTCAATGCGCTGCGGCAGCGTGTACCGAATCCCCTTGCCCGGCTGCATCATAATGGGCTCTTCCTGGCGCAAGTCCGCACGCAGAATATATTCTGCCGCACCCTTGCCCGCGATTTCCGCCTCTTCCGACACATAATCCACAAGGTCATGTACGTGCAGTACATTTCCGCAGGCAAAAATACCCGGAATCTCTGTCATTCTTCGCTGATCTACGACCGCGCCGGACGTCCGAATATCCATGGGAACGCCGGCTTTGCGCGTCAATTCGTTTTCCGGCAGAAGTCCCACCGATAGCAGCACTGTGTCACATTCCACAAATCGAGCCGTCTCCATCATCGGCTGGCGATTCTTATCCACCTGCGCGATCGTAACGCCGCACACCCGCTCCTTTCCATGAATTTCTACAATCGTATGACTCAGTAAAAGCGGAATATCGTTATCCTGAAGACATTGCACAATGTTTCGAGTCAGACCGCCGGAATAAGGCATCAACTCCAGTACCATCTCTACCTTGGCGCCTTCCCAGGTCATACGTCTCGCCATAATCAGTCCAATGTCTCCTGAACCCAGGATCACGACTTTCTTTCCTGGCATATACCCCATGATGTTGATATAGCGCTGCGCCGTTCCCGCCGTATAGATTCCCGCCGGCCTGGTTCCCGGCGTATTCAGGGCTCCTCTGGGTCTCTCTCTGCACCCCATCGCCAGAACCACTGCTTTTGCCTGCACCTGAAAGATCCCTTCTTCCGCATTCATGGCCGTGACGATTTTATCTTCGGAGAGATCCAGCACCATCGTATTGAGCCGAAACGGAATCTGCCGCTCCCGGAGTTCTTTTTCGAAACGCCAGGCATACTCGGGTCCCGTAAGTTCTTCCTTGAAACGATGCAGACCAAACCCGTTATGAATACACTGTTCCAGAATACCGCCCAGACGGTGATCTCTCTCCAGAACCAAGATATCCCGTACCCCCGCGTCATACGCCGCAATGGCGGCTCCCATGCCGGCAGGACCACCGCCAATAATCACAAGATCCACCATTCTCATGCATCTGCTCCTCCCCTGGTCTTTCCTATATTGAGATACGAACTGCCGCCAAACTTCGTCACCTGTTCCAATGGAATCCCCAGCTCTCTCGCCAAAATCTCCGTCACCATGGGGCCGCAGAAACCACCCTGACAGCGTCCCATCCCTGCTCGCGTTCTGCGCTTGACGCCATCCAGATCCCTGGCGCCGGGATTCTGCCGGATCGCATCGACGATCTCTCCTTCCGTGATGCTCTCGCAGCGGCAGATCACATGCCCATATAATGGATTCTCCTGAATCACCCGATTCTTTTCCTCCATAGAAAGCGTATGGAAACGATGGAGCGCCCGGCGCTCTTCCACGAAATCGTCTTTGGGATCCAGCAAAAGCCCCTGGCTCGCCAGGCGTTCCGCCACATACACGGCAATGGCCGGCGCACTGGATAGTCCCGGCGACTCGATCCCGGCCACGTTCCAGAACCCGTGCCTCGGGCTCTCGATAATAAAATCACCGGTGTTCCCCACAGCTCTAAGTCCGGCAAATGCGGTAATGA
>CALBGL010000032.1 GCA_937892735.1 uncultured Clostridia bacterium
GATTTTTCTCGGGTTAGGAGGCATACCGTCTCTACATGCCCCGTTTCCGGGAACATATCGATACACCGTACCTCTCGTACTTCCATGCCTCCTTTCCCCAAAAAGCGCAGATCTCTCGCCAGTGTTCCCGGATCACAGGATACATAAACCATACGATCCGGCTTCATTTCAAGGATCGTATGGAGCAACGCCTCATCACAACCGGCTCGGGGCGGATCTACTACGATCACATCCGGGCGTATTCCCGTTCTTCGAAAATGTTCCGGGATCACCTGCTCCGCCTTGCCTACGTAAAATTTCACATTGTCCATTCCGTTTTTCGCAGCGTTTTCCCAAGCATTCCGCACGGCTGCCTCTACAATCTCTACGCCATATACCTGTTTCGCCTTCTGTGCTAAGAATAAAGAAATAGTTCCAGCGCCGCAATACGCATCCCATACGACTTCATTTCCTATAAGCTCGACCATTTCCAGCGCAGTTTGATACAATCGTTCTGTCTGAACTGGATTCACCTGAAAAAAAGATGTAGGCGAAATCGTAAATGTCAGTGGACCGATCTGTTCTTCTATCGCGTTCTTTCCTCCAATCACACGCGTTTTTTCTCCCAGAATCACATTCGTACGAGATACATTCACGTTGACGCTCACCGAGGTCACTCCACGCTCCATCAAAAAGGAGGCAATCCGCGGCTCTTCAGGAAGCTCGCGGCCATTGATCACTAGACAAACCAGAACCTCTCCGCTTCTGCGTCCATCCCGAATCAAGATGTGCCGCAGAAGTCCCTCTCCTGTCGCCTCATTGTAGGCCGTCACCCCTAATTGTTCCAGAAAGGCTAATAACGGTGTCAGCAGGAGGTTACTCGCCTCAGATTGAATCAGACACTGTGTCAGAGGAATCAGCCGATGACTTCTGGGTGCAAAAAAACCCGCGCGCAGGTGTCCATCTATCATTCGTACCGGAAACTGTGCTTTATTCCTGTAATGCAGGCGTTCTCCCTCTTCCATTCCTCGTATGGATGGCCATTCGATAAGGGGTACTCCTCCCACGCGTCTTAAAAGTTCATAGACATGCTGCTGCTTCCAGCGCAATTGTGCCTCATAAGCCATATGCTGCAGAAGACACCCCCCGCATTGTGGAAAGGCTGCGCAAAAAGGAGTCCGTCGTTCTGAAGAAGCTGCCAACAATTCTATCAATTTTCCATATCCATACTGCTTTCCTACTTTCACCACCTGTACCAGCCCTCGCTCCGATGGCAAGAGTCCCGGCACAAACAGCGCATATCCTTTAAAATGTCCAATTCCGGCTCCTTGGCTGCTCAGATCTTCACATAATAATTCAATCCGCTGGTTTTTGATTACGGGTGGTGTGACTCGCTCTCGCATACTTCCTCCTCTTCTCTGCCTCCCTTATAAAACGGGCGGGACAGAAAACGATTATATTCGGTCCATTCTCCACTGCTATTATCATTCTTGATAAATTCTTCGATCATCTTCAGCTTGGCATCCGCATTATCTGCTATATGTATAATCATAGCCTCCATCGTCATAGGAACCTTGGGCGAGCCAAATTCCAATTCTCCATGATGCGCCAGGATAATATGCTCCAATTCTATCGCCAGTTTTGTAGGAAATCCGGGAATCCGCAGGATCGCCTTACAGATTTCCTCATAACCAATCATGATATGTCCCAGAAGCTGGCCTGCTGTACTGTAATCTCCCGCTGGCAAGGGATTGATCTCCCACAGCTTGCCTATATCGTGCAAAAGAGCTGCCGCCACGACCAAATCTCTCCGTACAGGATGATACTGCCCGGCCAGATATTCCGCTAACCGCGTCACCGCCGTCACATGTTCCAGGTATCCGCCCACAAAATTATGATGTACGCTCTTAGCCGCCGGATGCACCTCAATCCGCGCTATGAGCTCTGGATCTTCCCGATAAAAATGATTCAGCAAGGTCTTTAGATCGAGATCTCTCATGCTGTCTATCCACTCCAGCACTTCCTGATACATCATGGAAATATCCTTTTCCGTACAGGGCATATAATCCTTCGGATCATACTCTCCTTCCAGACTCCTGCGCAGCCGCTGTACATTCAGCTGAATATCCCCCTGAAATGTCGTCACCTGGGCATCGACTTTGATAAAATCACCCTTAGAAAATTCACCGATCTGCACATTCAGCTCCCATACCTTCGCCGGCACGGTACCCGTCTTATCCTGCAGAATTAACGACAGATAGTTCTTTCCTGCTTTGGTCCTGAGCATCGATTTTTCCTTACATAAATAATGGCCTATAATCCGCTGTCCATCCTGGAGTTCTTTTATATATGTCATGATCTCTTTCCTCTCCTTGGTTTCAGAAATACCACAACCATTATAGCAGATATTTTCCTCTTTGAACACATGTTTCACTTCTTTTTTCAGGAATCCAAAAGCCCAAGCCCATAAAAAAAGAAGCACCCTGTTATATGGTGCTTCCCTGTACTTCTTGAATTAACTCTGCGGCTTCTGCTGCAATGTAATGCTCAGCTCTACGGTTTCTGCCGCGCCGCCATTCATATAATTCCTCAGCACTTCTATGGTCACTGTATCGCCTACTTCGCATTGCTCCAGCCATGCGCTCATATCTTCAAAATTGTTAATCGCATTTCCATTGAAGCTGATGATCACGTCATAGACACGCAGACCCGCTTCTGCTGCCGGGCTGTCATCCGTCACATCGGCGACCAAGACGCCCATGGGAAGGCCATAGTACTCTGCCCAGCTCACGGTACTTCCATTCGGATAAAAACTCATGGCATTATAACCAGAAAAGCCCATATACGGTCTCTCTACAAATCCGAATTGGATGATCTGTGAAATGACATCCTCCGCAGTCGAGGTCGGAATTGCAAAGCCAATTCCCTCTGAATCCTCAATCGTCATATCCAGGGTAAAACCGATAATCTCACCCCTGCCGTTGACCAAAACGCCACTGGTATTAACTGCCGCGTCGGTCTGAAGCATATCCAAGGAAATAGACTGATTGGCAATGGAGAAGGAAACTCCTCTTTCCAAACCACTGATCGTTCCCAGAGACGGCGTATTATAATATCCCATAGGAGAACTGAAAGTAATCGCCAAGTCTCCCAGTACCATACCTGTGCTGTCGCCCAAAGTTGCGATCTTCAATTCACTTCTCTGCGTCTCATCAATATCATTCTTCTTCACTCGCAACACGGCCATATCCGTATCCACATCCACCCCTTGAAGCTCAGGATTGTATACATGATCGCTGTCTTCCCCAAAGATCAGCTGTACTTGCTGCGCGGAAGATAATACATGATACATGGTAGCCACATAGATATAGTCATCATCCTCTGCTACAATCACTCCGGTGGCATACGTACTATTATCCGTGATCACTGTAGCCAATGATTTCGAGACATCTTCTACAACATCCGCAACACTGGAGTAATCTGAATTCTGAAGCTCTGTCGCATCGGTCCGATCAATCGATCCACCTTCTGCCAGAACAACATTGTTATCTGCTTCCGCTTTGTCAAAACCCAAATAGCTGCCCAATGCCGAGGCTCCAAAAGCACCGCCTATCAATACCACCGCACACAAGACTGCTACAAATGCCTTAGCCGCTCTTCCTTTCTTCTTGGGTTTTGGGGGCTCATTCTGCGAAAACCCCTGATAGTTACCTCCATAGGGCGGCTGACCATATCCGCCATTTCCCTGCCACTGCGAATTCCCCGAAAACTGCTGAGGCTCACCCTGATAGGATCCCCACTGCTGATACTGGCCGTTCCCCGAAGATTGCTGTGACTGATCTTGATAGTTCCATTGCTGGCTTGTCTGTGTATCCTGATGGATCTGACTCCCATTGTAACGATACTGCGTATCATTCTGCATGGAACCCACGAACGTATCCTCTGCCGCCTCATTTCCGGAGGATTCTACCGTTTCATTCAGCGTCTCGTTCTTCGGATCCAATTCTTCCTGGAATTCCTTCTTATCATCCATACTGATTACCTCCTCTTATCTAACGCCAATGTCCTTGTTATACTGCCATTCGCGTGTATCTTTCCGAATACGGTATTATCATAATCTGGAACTTTTAACTGCGTATGAACTGAACGTGAAATAATAACTTATTTTTATAGTCTATCCGTACTATACCTAATCTTCCCATTTTACACCATTTTTCTTCTTTCCTTCCTCAATCGTTTATACATAAACCGTTAAAATGAAGACTTATTCCCTCTTTCTCTGCAAAAAACTCCTTCCCAAGAGACAGAATCTTGCGATTCTTCCTCCCAGAAAGAAGCCTATAGATTTTCTTATTTTTTCTCAACGAAGTTAACCTGATTAGCCAATGGCAAGTGAAACTCGAAACGAGTACCCTTTCCTTCCTGACTGTAGACCTGAATATTCTCTCCATGATTCATAATGATCTGCTTTACAATTGCGAGACCCAACCCCATTCCGATCTTATTAAGGCCTCTGGATTTATCTCCTTTATGAAAGCGCTCAAAGACATGCTTGAGCGACTCTTCATCCATACCAACTCCTGTATCTTCCACTGCGATAAAGGCTTTCTTTCCAACGATACTTGTCTCAATCGTGATGGAATCGCCCTCCTCTGTGAATTTAATCGCATTGTCTACCAGGTTATAGATAACACGCTGAATCTTATCAATATCCGCGTTTACGAAGAGTTTCTCCTGCAGAAATTTAAACTTAATCTCCAGTTTCTTGGCCTCTGCCCGCTGTTCGAATCCCAAGGTCAGCTTGCGGATCATCTCGTTTAAGTCAAACCGAACAATATGCAGTTCATCCTGCCCGGATTCCATCTTAGACAGTTCCAGCAGATCGTTCGTCAGCTTACTGAGACGATTGGTCTCGTCAAATACAATATGGAGATACTTCGGATATTGCTCTACCGGGATTACCTCATCCAGCATGGCCTGTACAAATCCTCGGATCGAAGTCAGTGGGGAACGGAAATCGTGAGAAATATTGGCTATGAATGCTTGCCGATTCGACTCTACCTCCTGCAATTCCTCCGCCATGCGATTAAAGGCATTCGCCAACGCCGCGATCTCATCATGAGAATAGACTTCCGCCTTCTTGCTGAAATCTCCCTGTGCAATGGCTACCGCAATCTCTCTCATCTGATTCACCGGATTCACAATGCTACTGGCTAAGACCCAGATCATCAGCGCAACCAACAAGCTGATCATGCCGAAGACCACCAGAATCACCATTAACGTAGCCTGCACATTCTGAGAAATATCCTGTAAACCGATATTCAGCAATACGACAGCTGTCGCGGGCAGGGATAACTCCACATTTTGGCTGACTTGACGCTGCGCATAATATCCCGTTGTATACGCCAGTGTCATCGTCCTTCTATTGTAATATTCCTGAAAACGATCCGTGTAGACTTCTCCCTGTTCTAACCCGGCACGTACTCGTTCGATGAATGCTGCGCTCTCCTGTGAAAGTTCCAGCTGTAACGAGTCGGATTCGCTCCCTAGCCGCAAAACAGGAACAATAGTCGATCCCTCAATCGCAGTCTCCGGTTCCATGCAGATCCAGATTTCAATATCCTTGGCTCGCGCCACCGCATCCAGTTTGTCTTTCATACTGTCGCTGTTCATGAAATTGGTCTCTTCCAACGTCTCTTGAATGATCTGTTTGGTCGTCAAAAGGTCATCCTGGGATCTTTCCAGCAGATAGGTCTGAAAAATCGTTGGAAAAATCCCCAGGATGATAACCAGCATCACAAACACAATGACAAAATAAATACTCAGCAACTTGAAACGAACCGAGAAAAACCACTTTCGTTTTTTCTCCAGCGGCATATTATCTCACCTCGAACTTATACCCCACGCCCCAAACGGTTTTAATGCTCCATGGCTCCTCATGCTCATCATTATCCAGTTTCTCACGAATTCTCTTAATATGAACATCGACTGTACGAGTATCCCCATAATACTCATACCCCCAGATCTGATTCAGAAGCTGCTCTCTTGTAAACACCTGATTCGGATGCGAAGCCAGGAAAAACAGAAGCTCCAGCTCTTTGGGCGGCATGTCAATATTCCGTTCTTTATATGTCACAGAATAGTTGGACTGGTTGATGACGAGACCCGGGAAAACCAGCTTCTTGACATTGGTTTCTTTTGTCTCTGTACGCCGCAATACCGCCTTGACACGCGCCACCAATTCCTTATTATCAAAGGGCTTTACGATATAGTCGTCGGCTCCGAGCTCCAATCCCAGCACCTTATCAAAAGTCTCTCCCTTGGCCGTTAAAAAGATCACGGGGGTATTGCTCTGCTTGCGAATTTCCCGACAAGTTTCATATCCATCCATCTCTGGCATCATCACATCCAAGATGACCAAATTCGGGTCAAAACGCTGCATTTGGCGCAAGGCTTCCTTACCATTACTTGCTTTCTCCGTCTCAAATCCTTCTTTGACCAGGTACAGACAGATGAGCTCTGCGATATTCGAATCATCATCTACTACTAAGATTTTCTGTTTCACTGCCATGATTTACCTCTCCTTTACTGTGTTTTCAATTCCACAATGGTTACGCCGCTTTCACCCTCACCATAGCTGCCCAAACGGTAGCTTTTCACCTGCGGTCTTTTCTTTAAAAATTGCTGCACCTCCCGGCGCAATACCCCTGTTCCCTTGCCATGAATGACGGTAACCTTCTCCAAGCCCGCTAAATAAGCGTCGTCCAGATACTTATCCAGCGTTCCTAACGCTTCTTCCGCATTCATGCCTCGAAGATCTACTTCCATAGATACCGTCGCGGATTTTCCAAAGGAACCCGCCCTTGTGCCGCGATCCCGATCCTTAGATCGCACCGCCCCCTTGGGCCGTTCCTCCTTCTCCGGGACAATGGCGGTAATATCCGCAGCCCGGACATTCATCTGCAGTATCCCCGCTTGAACCACCATGGAACCTCTCTCGTCTGGAGGCGACAAAACGATACAATCCTGATCCAATGTGCCGAGTCGGACTTTGGTTCCTTTCACCAGAAGCTTCGGATCTACAGAGACTTTTCTGCGATCTGCGGAAGCCGCCAGATCCTTCTCCATCTCCCTGGCTCCTTTACGCAGCCGGCTGCGGTTCTCCTCCAACATCCGCATATCCACATGAGCGCCTTCCCGGATTGCCTTCTGAATCGCCTGAATACTCTCGTCTGCTTCTGCTTTCGCCTTTCGCAGAATCTCCCTCGCCTCTTCTCTGGCTGCCTTCAGAATTTTCTCCTGTTTTTCTGCCAGTTTCTCCTCGGCCGCTTTTTCCTTCTTCTGCAAGGCCGTAATTTCCATGCGCAGACCGCGGATCTTATCCTGCTCTTCTTCTGCCTGACGGCGTCGCATCTCCAGTTCGCTCATCATTTCCTCGAACTGAATATCATTGCTCTCCAGAAGCTCCTTCGCCTCTTCAATGACCTCCCTGGGGAGCCCCAGACGCGAAGAAATCGCAAACGCGTTGCTCTTTCCGGGAACGCCAATCAGTAATCGGTACGTCGGCTTCAGCGTCTCCACATCGAACTCGCAGCTCGCGTTCTCTACGCCTTCCGTACTCAGGGCATAAACCTTCAACTCACTATAATGGGTTGTGGCTGCTGTCAGAATCTTACGCTTGCGCAAATGTTCCAGAATCGCGTTCGCTAACGCCGCGCCTTCGACCGGATCCGTCCCTGCTCCCAGCTCATCAAAAAGCACCAGGGACTGGTCCGTCACTTTCTTCAGAATATCGACGATATTCACCATATGAGAAGAGAATGTGCTCAGGCTCTGTTCGATGCTCTGTTCATCGCCGATATCCGCGAAGACCTGGTCCACCACCGTTAACACGGCGCCAGAGGCGGCCGGAATGTGAAGTCCTGCCTGCCCCATCAGACACATCAGTCCTAATGTCTTAAGACTCACCGTCTTTCCGCCGGTATTCGGACCTGTGATGATCAGCGAGGTAAAATCTCCGCCCAGCATGATGTGAATCGGCACCACCTTCTGTGCGTCGATCAGCGGATGCCTTGCCTTCGGCAAGTCTATGCGCCTTCCCTGATCAAAGCGTGGTTTTACCGCATTCATATCATACGCCAGCTTCGCCTTGGCGAAGATAAAATCAAGCTGTGCCATGATTCCAATATCCGCTAGAAGTTCTTTCTGTACTTCCCGCACCATATTGCTCAGACGGCGCAGGATCCGCTCGACCTCCTCCTTCTCTTCCGCTGCCAGTTCCGCCACCTTATTATTCAGTACTACCACAGCCATCGGTTCCACAAACACGGTCGACCCCGTAGCCGACTGGTCATGTACCATCCCCTTTATATTGCCTCGAAACTCTGCCTTGACCGGCAGACAGAAGCGGCCAGATCGCATGGTCACTACCGGATCCTGTAACATGGTTCGATACGTCGCAGAATGGATCATTTCATTCAACTGACTCCGAACCCGCTGCTGCGCAATGATCATCTGTTTGCGAATACTGGCCAATGCCTCACTGGCATGATCATCCATATCTTCCTCTGACAAGATGCATCGCTCGATCTCTTTCTCCAGATGCGTATAACTGGATAATCCTGCGAACAATGGATCCAATCTGGGGCGTGGCGGCGTATCTTCTTCTCTTTTGCCAAAATTTTTGATCTGCCGAATACTACGGGTAGTATCTGCCACCATAAGCAGCTCGCCCATGGACAGAAGGCCGCCTACGCTGGATCTTTGTAATAACTCCCGAATATCTCGGATGCCGCCAAAGGGAGGCTCTCCCTGACGCACCAGCATCTGAAATCCTTCCTCTGTCTCATCCTGCAGGCGTTCAATCACCCATAAGTCTGTCTCCGGCACAAGCGCCGTTGCCAATTCCTTCCCCATGCGCGAAGACGCTCTCTGCGCCAGCATCTGACAGATCTTATCGAATTCCAGTTTCTTCAACGATTTTTCTTCCATCATAATGTCTCCCAATCATATCTACGGAGATTTCCTGTCTCTTGGAGTCCCGGAAATCCCTGTTGACGAAGGGCTTCGTATAAGACAACGGCCGCCGCGTTCGACAGATTCAGGGACCGGAGATGCGTCGTCATCGGAATCCGAATACACCACTTCTTATTCACAGCCAAAATCTCCTCCGGGATTCCCGCCGTCTCTTTCCCGAACATCAGATAATCGTCCGGCTCGTAATGCACCTCGGCATACGTTCTGGGCCCTTTCGTCGTCGCCATGAAAATGCGTGCTTCCGGATGTTTTTCCCGAAACTCTTCATAGCTGTCATATAAAAAAACGTCTAATTTATCCCAATAATCCAAGCCAGCCCGTTTCAGCTGCTTCTCCTCCAATGAAAACCCAAGTGGGCGAATCAGATGAAGGGAAGAACCGGTACAAGCACATGTCCTTGCAATGTTGCCGGTATTCGCTGGGATCTCGGGTTCTAATAACACAATGTGCACTTCTGTTTGACTCCTTTAACAAATCTCTTGACAGATTTATCTTTCTATTTTATAATAATAATTATCATTTAAAATCTATTCTTAAGGAGGAAGTCATGGAACAATCCGTTACTCTCTTGAAAAAACATGGGCTCAAAGCCACACCCCAAAGAATTGCCATATACGATTATCTACTGCATACAGAAACACATCCTACAGTAGACACCATCTATGCGTCTCTGCATCCTACACATCCCACCATGAGCCTTGCGACTGTCTACAAGACGGTGGAATCCCTTCGAGAGGCTGGACTCGTACAACAGCTCAATGTGGGAGAAGAATGTTTTCGCTATGATGCCCGCACCCATTCCCATCCTCATGTCCAATGCCTGCATTGCCGCCGCGTTTTTGATCTGGATCCTGCGTCTTTTACAGATCTTCCGGATCGCGCCCGCGCGCAGAGTTCTTTCTTGATCACACAGGCACAGCTCTATTTTTATGGACTCTGCCCAGAGTGTCAGCAGTTTCAGGATGCGTCCGATTAAGAATGCTCCTGTATATATTCTGCCATACGGCCCAGTGCCTGTCTCAACTGTTCTACGCTATATGCGTAGGAGATGCGCACATAGCCTTCGCCGCTCGCTCCAAAGGCATCGCCGGGAACGACGGCAATTTTTTTATGATACAACAGCTCTTGACAAAAAGCCTCTGATGTCATGCCTGTAGACTGAATACTGGGAAAGACATAGAATGCGCCGCCTGGGTCACCGCAAATAAGGCCCATCTCCCGCAGACTGGCTACGACCAGCCTTCTCCTACGATTGTACTCCTGCCTCATTTCCTCCACCGCACGATCGCAGTTGCGAAGCGCTTCAATCGCCGCATACTGGCTCGTGGTCGGCGCGCACATGATCGCAAACTGGTGCACCTTGGTCATCTGTTCCAAAAGATCCTTGGGCCCTGCTCCATATCCCAACCGCCAGCCCGTCATAGAAAATGCTTTCGAAAATCCATTGATGACGAGCGTCCTCTGACTCATTCCCGGCATAGAAGCGATCGAGACATGTTGCCCATCATAGGTAAGCTCACTGTAGATTTCATCCGATATCACGAATAGATCTTTTTTGCAGATCCATTCACAAAGCGCCCGCATATCTTCCTCATGCATAGTTGCTCCCGTCGGATTGCCCGGATACGGAAAGATCAACACCTTGCTGCGCTCATTCACTACCGGTTCCAGATCTTCCACCGTCAGCTTGAAACCATTCTCGCCTCGTAATGGCACCGACACCGCTTTGCCGCCAGCCATGACAGTACAGGGTTTATAGGCCACAAAAGAAGGTTCCGGGATCAGCACCTCATCTCCCGGCTCCACGATGGATCGAAGCGCCAGATCAATGGCTTCACTACCACCCACGGTCACAAGGATCTGCGTAGCCGGATCATATTCCAAATGATACCTTCTCTGCAGATATCGCGAAATCTCTCGCCTGAGCTCCATCAACCCCGCATTCGCCGTATAGACCGTCCGCCCCTTCTCCAACGTATAAATCGCTTCTTCCCGAATATTCCAAGGCGTCAAAAAATCCGGTTCGCCAACTCCCAGAGAAATCACATCCTCCATCTCCGCTGCCAGATTGAAAAAGCGACGAATCCCTGAAGGCGGCAAATCTCTCACCGTCCGATTGATAAAATCTCTCATGGTGATACAAGCATCCTTTCATCATTTTTCGTCTCTTCTAATATCACCCCATGATCCTTGTATCTCTTCAGAATAAAATGGGTAGAAGTACTCAGCACTTGATCAATGGGCGCCAGCCGCCTGGCTACAAAAAGCGCCACTTCTTTCATGGTCTTTCCCTCCACAATGACCGTCAAATCAAAAGCGCCGCTCATCAGATAGACTGCCGTCACCTCTTCAAACTGATAGATTCTCTGCGCTATATAATCAAAGCCCTCTCCTCGCTGCGGGGTGACTCTAACCTCTATGAGAGCCGTCACCCGATCTATCTTGGCCTTATCCCAATCAATCATGGTATGATATCCAAAAATAATCTTATCCTTCTCTAACTGGGTCATCTGCGAGGCAATTCCGGCTTCATCTTCCTCCAGCATCACCGCCAGGTCTTTCACCGAAATCCGACTGTTCTTCTCCAAAATCTCTAAAAGTTCCTGCATCCTATATCCTCCCCAGTATATAATACTTTTCTATAGTATAGCGCATTTGAAGGCAAAAAGGAAGTACAAATTGTGAACACCTCCTGAATATTTGACGATGCGTTCCTGTTTCTGCACGCAAATTCCCCGTCTTCTTCTCCCTCTTTCCTCGTTTTTTTTCATGAATTTCTGCTATAGCTTTACCCTTACTTCTTTCGCTTATGTATTTCAATTGTTATTACATCTATACTATAGCAATAGTAGGAGGTGATTGCATTGAAACAGGCCAATATGAAACTCATAGGCAGCCGCATACGTGAGTTCCGGGAAAGCAAGCGATTGATCCGAGAAACCTTTGCCGAGGTCGTGGGAATCTCTCCGCAATTCCTGGCTGAAATCGAGACCGGGAAAAAGGGAATGTCCGCGGAAACACTCTATAAGATCTGCAGTCAGTTTCAGATTTCTGCCGATTATATCCTGTTTGGCCGCGAGCAGACTGCCTCCAGCAATCCTTTCATGGAAAATCTTAAAAACTTGACGGAAGAAGAACTGTACTATCTGATAAAAATCATCCAAGCCTATACTCAAGCATTGCATCATTGATTTTCTATCGTACACACTCTCGTTCCCTCTCCCACCTGATTCCCCGCGAGTTTGATTTTCTTTCTGTCCGGACTAACAATCTCACAGTCATAAAAATACCCGCCTAACGTACCAAGTATACGCTGGCGGGTATAATAAAATAAAGTCTGTCCCTTAAGAATCAAAATTCGGTGATTTGCGTTCTTCCTTCCAGATAGGCGATCATATTCAGCACCAAGCAGTTCCAATTCTGGAAGTCTGGCGTACGGATGCCAACGCCCTGATCCGGATCATAAAACTCATGAAAAGTTCCGGTTTCTTTCAGGTCTTTCTCAAATAAACTCACGGTTCTGCGCGCCAACTCTGCGGCCTCTTCGTGAAAACCATATCGCTGTAATCCGCGAAACACCATATAATTGGATACTCCCCATACGGGACCCAACCAATTGGAAGGGTTATTGGTTGCTTTCAAATTGTACATGGGCTCCTGTTTTGACAGCGTCCTCACACCATAGGTTCCCATGAAACTATCCGGATTCTCTAGACGATACAGTGCCTTTTGGGCCTGTTCCGGCGTCGCGATGCCAGCCCATAGCGGAAGAAAATTCGTCCATGTATCGATCCGCATCAACAAACAGGGCCAAGATCTGGGCGCCTCATGATGCAGCCACCGCTCCGGATTCACCTTCTGCAGCAGGATATCTACAGAGTAAAAGCTCTGATCTCTCTCATCCCAGCAATACTTGCGGACGCTTTTGGCCAATGTCTCTGCCGCAGCCAGCCAATACCCGGCTCGTTCCTGCCGGTCTGCCAATTCCCACAGTTTCGCCATCGCCAGTTCTTCTCGATACAAAAGACAATTCAGGTATAAAGCAGCTGTACTCTTTTCCGGACGAAAATAAATGATCGGCTCATTATCCACCCCTACGGCAAAGTCATTTTCCCAATAGGCCAATCCCGTCTCTTCATGCGTAGTATACTTTCCAAAATAAGAGACGAACGTATCCAACCAGTCCAGATATGGCAGCAACCAGGTCAGATCCCCGCTTTTCTGCGCCGTATACAACGCGTGCTGGGCCAAAACAGGTTTATGATTATTTTTACCAATATAGTCCATCTCATTCTCTGGCAGAAAATTATCATTTGTGATAAGAATCGGCATCTTGCCCTGTTCATCCATATGATCCAGGAAATTAAGAATACAGCCCTGTTCGTAGGGAAGGGAGTCCTTCGCGGTTCCCTCCTCCGCATCGGCCTGTCCTATCGCAATGCACGTCCACCAGGAATCCCAATCCCACAGTGTGGTGGCATAGGTATCCGATCCCGGTACGATATAAGGATACCGCAAAATGCCGCTCGGTTCTCGCCGCATTCTTGCCAGATTCTCTTTCACATACTGTTTTACGCTTTCCCACATGTTTCCTTCCTCCTATGACTCAGAATAATATATACGACCGTCCCCAGTCCGCCTATGATTAAGGCAATACCGGCCCATAAGAAGGGAACCTTGGGGCCGGCACTATACGCAAATCCCGCGAATGTTGCCCCGCATACCTGTCCGAAGGATCGAATGGCATTATAGAATCCCATGACGATATTACTGCTTTCATGGGGTGCCCGATCCGCCACTATGGATTGCAGTACAGGCACACTGACCGCGTTCATGCTAAGATATACAACCGTCAACAGAACAAAGGGAACCACCGCGTCTCCTATAATTGCGCCAAACAACGCGATCGCACTGACCAGAAGCACTTTCACTTCCGAACGCGCCGTATTTGTCTTTTTTATGATATACATACACAGCGTCATGTTTGCCAATAAGGAAATCAAGCCAATCGCGGCTTTGATGAAGCCGTTATACATGGAAGAAAAGCCAAACTGATCTTTGATATAATAATTGAAGCACTGGTCGTACGCTGTAAATGCGAAGTTGATCATGAAAACCACGACAAAAAGCACGCCAAACAGCATCGTCATGAACTGCTTGGCAGCCAGAAACGCGGCAAACGGATTCGCGTTGCGCACCACCTGCCCCATCGGAATATGGCCCTGCCGATCTGTCCGATCATTCTTTAATAGAAAGAAGAACAGGAATGCCGACAAGGAAAGGCTCAATGCCTGCATGCCGAAAGCCAGATTCACAGAAACTTCTCCCAGTATACCGCCAATCATATAACCAAAAGTACCCGCTACTGTTACAGCCGTAGCCTGAATGGTCAGATGACTTCCCCGTTGTTCCGGCGCCGACATATTGACCGTATAGGTCAGCATGCAGACGTTTACGCCGCCCACAAAAAAACCGGAGACGAACCGCGCCATCATGATCGTAACCTCTGTCGTGCCCAGGCTGAACAGGATCTGTCCCAGCGCATATCCCAGATTACAGACCAAGAGAATGGTACGGCTCTGCACATAATCCGCCAGCTTTCCCCAGAACGGCGAAAACAAAAAACTCGTACCTGCCATTCCGGCAAAAGCAAGTCCAAACATATAGTCTCCCAAGCCCAGGTTCTGTATGATCGTCGGCGTCACAGGATGCGCAAAATTGGCCGCCATGGATTGCAGACAAACAATCATAAAGAACGGAAGCATGGGGGATACGCTCTTTTTCATACATCTTCCCCCAAAATGATCTTTTTTCTTTCGTTATTGTATCATTTTCCGCTTCTTCCGTCAAGAATTCCTTGACAAGTATCTTTTGAATGTGTATAATCGGAATGGAATGGGGTTTTATGCCATACCGCCGGATCGTTTGCTTATAACATGGGCGGCTTTTTTATTGGAACCGTTCCGTATTTTAGGAAAGAAGGAATGTCTATGCTAACAGCCATTACTGGTATCAACTGGGGGGACGAAGGCAAGGGCCGTATGGTGGATCTTCTCTGTCAGGATTACGATGTAGTTGTCCGCTATCAGGGCGGCAACAACGCGGGTCATACTGTCGTAAATCCCCGGGGATCATTTATTTTGAATCTCATCCCTTCCGGAATTTTTCATGAAAACGTGGTCAACGTCATGGGGAATGGCATGGTCATCGACCTGCACCATCTGTGTGGCGAGATCGAAAATCTGCGTAAGGGCGGCATTGAAATCACGCCGAAGAATCTGAAGATCAGTGATCGCGCGATTGTCTGCATGCCCTATCATGTGGATCAGGATTGTCTGGAGGAAACCCGCCTGGCCGATAAGAAATACGGTTCCACTCGTCGTGGAATTGCTTATGTATATGGTGACAAATATATGAAGAAAGGTGTTCGCATGGGGGATCTTCTTCATATGGATACGTTGCTTCCACGTCTTCGCGACATTGTCGAATGGAAGAATCTGACCATGGAAAAAGTGTATGGCGCGAAGCCCATCGTGTTTGAAGAGTTGGTTCATTGGCTGGATGAGTATTTCACTCCGCTCAAGGATTTTGTCTGCGATACCAGCTTATTTCTGGATCAGGCTGCGAAAGCCGGCAAGAAGATTCTGTTTGAGGCACAGCTGGGAGCTCTCCGGGACATTGATTTCGGGATTTACCCCTATACTTCCTCTTCTTCGACTATTGCTGCCTATGCTCCGGTTGGCGCCGGCATCCCGAACCATCGTCTGGACGATGTGGTAGGGATCATCAAAGCCTATTCCTCCTGTGTAGGAGAAGGTCCTTTTGCCTGCGAAATGTTTGGGGAAGAGGCCGAAGCCCTTCGTAAAGCCGGTGGTGAATACGGCGCTGCGACGGGACGTCCTCGCCGCGTCGGTGGTTTTGATGTCGTCGCTTCTCGTTACGGCACACGAGTCCAGGGCGCTACGATGCTGGCCCTGACGAAGCTGGATGTATTATCCTACATGGAAAAGATCCCTGTCTGCACAGCCTATGAGCTGGATGGTGAGATCATTCATGAATTCCCCTTCGGCGCCGCGCTGGACCGCGCAAAGCCGGTATATACCTATATGGAAGGATGGCACTGCGACATCGGCGCCTGCCGTAAGTCTTCCGATCTTCCGAAGGCTGCTTACGATTACATTCGTTTCATTGAAAAGTCTATGGGCTGCCCTGTCAAATATGTCTCTGTCGGAGCTGCTCGCGACGCATATCTCATAATGGAATAAAAAGGAGAGAATCAATCATGGAAAAAAAAGAAATGCTGTATGAAGGAAAAGCAAAGAAGGTATTTGTGACTGACGATCCTGATGCTTATATCGTCGAGTATAAGGATGACGCGACAGCTTTTAACGGTCTGAAGAAGGGTACCATCACCGGCAAGGGCGTCATCAACAACCGCATGAGCAACATGATGTTTGCTATGCTGGAGAAGAAGGGTGTACCTACCCATCTGATCGAAGAACTCTCCGATCGGGAAACCGCTGTCAAGAAAGTGGAGATTGTTCCTCTGGAAGTTATCGTGCGTAACATTGCCGCCGGCAGCTTCTCCAAGCGTTTCGGCGTGGAAGAAGGCCGTGTGCTCTCCTGCCCCACGCTGGAATTCTGTCTGAAAGATGATGCCCTGGGTGATCCTATGATCAATAATTCCCACATCCTGGCTCTGGATCTGGCGACCCCGGAGGAGCTGGAGACTATCAGCACGCTGACCATGAAGATCAACGAAGAGTTGAAGGCGTTCTTCCTGTCCATCGGCATCGAACTGGTGGATTTCAAGATTGAGTTTGGCCGCTATCATGGACAGATCATCCTGGCAGACGAGATTTCTCCGGACACCTGCCGTTTGTGGGATGTAAAGACTCATGACAAGCTGGATAAGGATCGTTTCCGCAGAGATCTGGGTGGCGTAGAAGAAGCCTATCAGGAAGTTATGCGCCGTCTGGGCCTGTAAGAGGAGGTATCTCGTGGCTCACGATATTTATAACACGCCATTAGCCTCTCGCTATGCCAGCTATGAGATGCAGCATCTGTTCTCGGATGATGTAAAATTCCGCACCTGGCGCCGTCTGTGGATTGCACTGGCGGAGGCCGAACAGGAGCTGGGACTTCCCATCACGGATGAGCAGATCGCGGAACTGAAGGCGCATCAGGATGATATCAATTATGATGTGGCGCAGGCCCGCGAGAAAGAAGTTCGGCATGATGTGATGTCTCACGTATATGCCTATGGTGTACAGTGTCCTTCCGCCAAAGGAATCATTCACCTGGGCGCGACCTCCTGTTATGTCGGCGATAACACCGATCTTATCGTCATGTATGAGGCGCTGCGTCTGGTACGCCGCAAACTGGTAGCTCTGATTCGTCATCTTTCCAAGTTTGCCGATACCTATAAGAATCTGCCCACATTGGCATTCACCCATTTTCAGCCTGCCCAGCCTACCACTGTAGGTAAGCGCGCTACCCTATGGATGCAGGATCTGTTGCTGGATCTGGAAGACATCGAACATTGTCTGGCGCACGCGAAACTGCGCGGCGCTAAGGGTACCACGGGAACCCAGGCTTCTTTCCTGGAGCTCTTTGAGGGAGATCATGAGAAGGTTCGGGCGCTGGATCGTAAGATCGCTGAGAAAATGGGATATTCCGGCGTCTATGCCGTATCCGGCCAGACCTACTCTCGTAAGATCGATAGCCGCGTACTGAATGTATTGTCCGGCATCGCGCAGTCCGCTTCTAAGTTTTCCAGTGACATTCGTCTTCTGCAGCATCTGAAGGAGATCGAAGAGCCCTTTGAGTCTAAGCAGATTGGTTCTTCTGCCATGGCCTATAAGAGAAACCCGATGCGCTCGGAGCGAATCGCTTCTCTCTCCCGCTATGTGATGGTGGACGCACTGAATCCGGCCATCACCGCTGCGACCCAATGGTTTGAACGTACGCTGGATGACTCCGCGAACAAGCGTCTTTCGATTCCGGAAGCATTTCTGGCCGTTGATGCTATTCTGACGCTATACATCAATGTTTCGGATGGTCTGGTGGTCTACCCGAAGGTGATCGAACAGCGCTTGATGAAAGAACTGCCCTTTATGGCGACCGAAAATATCATGATGGACGCGGTGAAGCGCGGCGGCGACCGTCAGGAGCTGCACGAACGCATTCGTGTGCATTCCATGGAGGCCGGGCGCGTGATCAAGCAGGAAGGCGGAGATAATCCTCTGCTGGAACTGATCGCGCAGGATCCCATCTTCGGAACCACACTGGAAGAACTGAAGGCACTAATTCGCCCAGAGAATTTCGTAGGACGCGCACCGCAGCAGGTCGATGATTTCCTGCGTGAGGAAGTCGCTCCGATTCTGGAAAAGTATAAGGACGACGCAGAAGTCATTGCGGAAGTCAACGTATAAATCCATATGATTCTAAGAAAGAGAACCGACGTGTAGGATGATAAGGTGCCGTAACGAAGGTTTTGAAAACAAGTGGTAAAGACAATCGGTACGGTATATTGCAGAAAATCTAAAACTTAAATTTGGAGGAGACTGCAATGAAATCATTATTTGAACAACTCGGAGGCACTTATACCCTACAAGGCGATTACTATCTACCCGACCTTGCCCTACCAACCGAAGAAGAAACACAACCTATTGGCATATGGGAACAGCGGCATAAACGCTATTTACAAGACCATAAGCGAGTGACTTATACAAACTTGCTTACAAGCGGAAATTTGAACGCTTATCTTGCCGATATTAACGAGCAAGCAGAAAATATGTTTTCGCGCTTGGTAAAAGAAATGGCGAAAATGCAGGGTGTAACTGAGCAATTAAAGACAAAGAACCAAATGGTGTGGGTGGGTAAAATGAACTCAATCCGCAACGCAGCTATCGAAGTGGTAAACAAGGAGATTATATTTGCATAAAATTAATAGCCTCAGACCGTTTTGGCCTGAGGCTATTTTTCTGAAATCAGTAAATAATGTTTCCTTCTTCATCAAGTTTATATGTATAAATAAAACCACTTATAAACTCGGACGGACCTTCCGCTCCACAATATGGACATATAGCCGTTTCTCTATCTTTACCTCCGGGATAAGGATTGCCCGTGCTTTTGTAAGCGTATTTTTTTAAGCATTTATCACATTGTACTATAGATGTTCCTTTCATTACTTTGCCTCCTTTTAATAGCGTAATTTAAGATGTTTTTAATCCTTCTTCAAAAGCAGTTTTGAATTTCAGTAGGCTCTTTCGTGCGATTTTCATAGCTTCAACAGATTCTTCCGTCTTTTTGATTTTATCCTTTAATTCCTTCTTTTCTTTTCCGCTTGCCACATCTGCTTTTAGTCTTAACTCAACCAACCCTTTTTCAATATCCGTAATATTCTGAACATATTTTTCGTAAACACTATTTGAGTATTCAATATCGTGTTCATCATTAAGGAATATTTCTCTAACTGATACAAGTAACTTTGCAGACTGCATAATAGTGTTTTTCTTACCTATTAAACCTACTGCACCAACAGCACCACCTACACCAGCACCGACACCAAGTCCAAGAATAGCACCGCCGCCTACAATAGCCGCTGTACCGCCTGCCATTCCTAAACCGCCTATCGCAATCGCTCCGCCGCCAAGATAAGCTAAGCAAGCACTGGTCAGGGCTGCACCGCTAAGCCCTGCAAAATTTGAGCCAACCAAAGCAACGGCGATTGCAGGGGCTAATGCTCCTGCTGTTGCAATAGCAACAATTGCAATTACTGCGGTAACAGTTACCGATGTTAATACAGTTTTTAAAACCTCATTTAACTCACGCAATACTTTATCATAACATTTTCTAAGTCTGCTTATATAGCCTTTGGTATAATAATCACCGCTAAAAATCAAATCAAGATAACGATCGCCAACACCTTTTTTGTAGCAATTAATGATATTTTGAAGTTCCTTATATTTTCGGCTTGGTACATCGTTGCCCTTTTTGTCTTTTTCAAGACTTAATGGATAGTATGGCTCAAAAAGCATAGCTTCAAGCAGTGCCAACCGAAACCAAGTATTATGTGGCTCATTTTCTTCTACTTTTTGTATTAGTTCTTTTTCATTGTTATACCAATGAAGTTCAGCACCTTCAATTTGCAAAAAGCTCGCACTCATCAAGCCATTCTAGCTTTAATTGTTTTACACCATCGTTGTTAATTGGTAATTTTGTGCTTTTTATATCGTTCAGCGTTTTATAATATTCGAGATTATATAAAATCTCTGTTTGCTCAACTGTTAAGCCAAGTTTATCTATATCCATATCGTTGCCTATTCTTTCATAAATTTTTTCATCTGATTGTGAAAATGAAGACCGTTTTATATCTTCATACATTTGCTTGACTTTTTTGACTTTTCTTGCTTTTAAGCACCAATTAACATCTTCGCCTATGGCAATAGCAAACCGTCCAACACCTACATAGTTAACAGAAATCCAATATTTTTGAGAAATTACAGCTTCACCTATATCGAGAGTGGTAAAAACTCCAGTTGAAATTGTAAGCATTCTCGCAATCGTCGGATTGTTCAATGGCTTAACTTTTGTCCAGTCAATATACTTCATATCAGAAATTGAGCGAACATTATTTGTACGCATTTCCATTGCAAAACGGCGAAGAAAATAAAAAGTCCTTACGATACATTCATTTGCAATAACAGGAATAGCTTGTCGTCCAAGTTCAATTCCGACACCCAGTTCTCCACGCAAATCGAACTTTAATACAGTATCTTTGATAATTGCCCCAGACTTATCATGCTTTGCAAGTAAAGTTCCGTTGAAGAGTTTTGATAAAAACACAGGCAGAGAATTATCATCAACCTTTAAATTTTTAAAGACAGGAAGTACCGATAATTCTTTTGCTAAAGCCAGTATCGGACCGGGTATTCCTGTTCCACCGCTTTTTCCAACAGAACTGCTTGATCCAGCCACATCACTAACAAGATGGAAAAACCAAACCAGAGTGCCGAACAATATTTTTGTAGGGACATCTTTACCGATAAAAGCCTTGCTCTTTTCAGGAACATTCACAACCATAAAACAACCGTTTACATCTGTGCCGTATGATTTTGAAGTAAATTGAGTAAGTAGCGAAAACATCAATCCCACTATCGTTGGATGATGAGCAAAATCACGCAGATGATGTTGCAATCCGCCACCAAAATCAGGTGTGTTGCCATCACTCGGTATGGGAAATTTCTTTTCGAGGAATTTAACTGAAGACTGCAAATCATTATCTTTACAACCAAGCATCTTGGCGGTCTTTTTAACGAATTCGTCAACTTTATCATTCGCTATATTTCGTCCTCGCTCTAAACTGAACTCTCCAACCCAAAGAATATCAAGCAAGCCGCAAAGTATTCCACTGCCAACAGATACCAAATAATCGTATTTATCCGCTTGACTTGATAGCAAATCGACTTGACAATCCAAGTCAAAAATGATTTTGTCGAAATCGTATTCATTTGAAACAACCATTTCGTTATTTGGTACAAGCTTGATTTGAAGTTGTTTTTTGTCATCCATAGTAATTATTACCTCGTGAGTTTCAATGTCTATCGACATTTGTATAGGAAATTATACCACACTTGTTTGAATAAATCTACAGCAAATGGGCAAAATAATAGATTTTGACCTTGACAAAAGATGCATTTTGCGGTAAACTTAAATACTCTCTATGAGAGCAACAACTGAATACAAGATGTTTTGATTGAGAATGCGGTGTAAGACCGCCTAACGCCTGAGGTATGCTAAGAGAAAATACCGCCGTCTGCACTCTATGCTTTTTGGTACTGTCAGTGAGTGAACGGATGAACAAACAGTCCCGTCTTTGAATTTCAAAGCCGTTACATAGAACATCATTTTGAAGCGAGAGTAAAGCTCCCGCCGATTTTTGATGTCTCTGTGTATCGGCTTTTTTGTTTTGCCGAT
>CALBGL010000033.1 GCA_937892735.1 uncultured Clostridia bacterium
TACGAGATAAGCCGCCAAAGCTTCCTGGGCATCTTCCATTGTTTCGGCCAACGTATCGCCAAAGGTCTGACAGCCGGGAAGATCTGGGAACTCTACCCAATACGAGCCCTCTTCTTTATGAAAAATAGCCGGATACATATATAACATGTTACCTCTCCTTCCCTTTGTCGCAAGGCCGGGCTATTTGAGCCCGGTTCTCTTGCGTATTGCGTTAAGTAAGCCGGTGGGAACGTCTTTGCCGTGAATGGGAACAACTTCTGTTTTTCCCTCCTTTTGCAAGACGTGATGACTGCCTCTGATTCTAACGATCTTCCAACCATCGGCAAGCAGGGCTTTGAGTAAGTCCTTGTCTTTCATTCTTCCCTAACCTCCCTTACAGTATACATTATAACACGTGTTACACGTATTGTCAATGAAATGGCAGATAATATTTAGTCTTTCTCTTAAGTATTGCGACATTTACGACACCCTAAAAAGGATCCTAACATTTCTCACGCCCTAAAAAGCTTTCGCTTGCAAAGGATTTCAAGATGTGATACACTAGGCTTGGTAGAAGTTGTATCACATTGCTTGAACCCAACCAACTATTTTGGTTGGGATTTTTTATGGCTGGAAATGAGACATTTCGGACACCCTAAAAAGAGCCTGGAGATTTCGGAGTCCCTAAAAGGCCCCCTTGGTTTCGCATACTGCCATTCTATTTTCTCTACTGACAGGGGGTAGGTTTTTCCATCTCTACGCATTTTTTAGAAAAAAGGGGGGAATAACGCCCTCCTCTCCTCCATCCCCAGAGAAGCCAGAGCATTCCCAGCCTCTGCTCTGGTAACAAATTTGCAAGCCTCCTGCATCTCCAATACATGTATGCGCGGGGGCGCTATTTTGTCTGGCCTTCCCGCCGTTCTCCTCTCCTGGCTTTAAGATCGCTTTTATAAGGAGAGGGGGTAACGAAACGCGACACCCTATAAAAACTCTCCCAGTGGAGTTCCGTCGCAAAACGCGACGCATCTATAAAGAAAACCTCTCCAGGGAGAGGCTTCATTCTTGATCTCGTTCCATCTTCTCATCAATGGCCTCTGTCACATAGCCGTTGATACTTTTCCCCTGCCGTTCAGCATGGGCTTTAATTTCTGCTTTACGGCCTTTGGCCACTCGCACCTTGATTTCGTCATAGTTTTCCTTCATGTATTTATTGACCGCTTTTTGTTGGGCTTTGGATGCTGGCATTATGTCACCTCCTCCGACACATTATAACACGTTGGTATAATGGGGACAATATACAATCTGCACATATATCGTCCTCGATAATTGGGTAAAATGTCTATTGATATATCGGGTACGATATATTACAATAGAACCAACAGGAGAACATCTCCTGAAATTCAGGAAGCAATTTCGTTCCTCATCCAAACGGGAAGAAAGGAGAATCATCATGCTGACATATGCACCATATCACTTGAACGAAGAGAAGCGCCAGGCATGCGCTATCCTGGAAGATGAACTTCTCGACATTGCCGACACATTAGAGAAGGTGGAGCAAACCGCCCTTGCCGTATGTGGAGACTACTTCTTGCGCCTGCCGGATTTCGATCCAGAGAAGGAGGCCAAGCGGATCCAGCAGGATTTTGCATTCTATAGGGCGCAGTGTTGCATCCTCGTTGACTATCTGGGAGGATTGCAAGGAAGCGTCCGACAACTTTATAACGAATCTATGTAAGCATAACCGGGTAAGAGATCCACTCTCTGCCCGGTCCTTTTTATGTAACTATCCCCAAACTATCCCCAAAACGCAGGTTTCACCCTTCCTGGCAAAAAACAAACCCGCCTGAATATTGGCTTATTCAAGCGGGTTTCTCAAGCAGAGGAAGTAGGACTCGAACCCACGACATTCGGTTTTGGAGACCGACGTTCTACCGACTGAACTATTCCTCTGTGCTAAAAGCAAAATCTATTGTACAGGAAACAGAGCAGTTTGTCAATAGGGGAAACGAAGTTTTTGCAGGATTTCCTGGGCAGAAGTCAGGGGGACTTTCTCGGCCCAGTCGACGGGCAGGACGAGCGGATCGCCGTCAGTGCTTGAATGCGGAAGCAAATAGCCGCGGATCCGATAGATCCCTTTGTTTTGAATACTGGCAGCCAAAGCTTTCGGATCCGTTTCCTGCATTTTCTTGAGCCAGTCTGGACTGATGACAACGACACCAAGGGCGTACATAGGGGAATCCTGATTCTCGTCGGGAACATATTCGAATGCCATCTCATGCGCGAGGGGAGCACCAATACGGTAGAATGTCTGCACAGGAGAGGGCTTCCAATGGGGATAAAGATATCCAAGGTGAACGTAGGGCCTCCAGTCATAGGACTCCGAACGGAGAACATCTTCCAGTTTCTGGCCGTTGTTTTGTCCGTTTTGCCCGATCCTGACAAGGGCACAAAGGCCTTCAAACAAAAGTGCATTATAAAAGTGTCCCATAGTGAAATAGCTCCTTTCAAAAAAATATTTAGAGATTTCTACGGAAGAAAATGAAAGTTCTCCATAATCAGCGGAAGTAAACTTGGGAAGAATGGAAAATGTTACAAAGTGAAGAAATCTTTAATAAATTCGTAAAACTCTTTGCAGATCGAGAGGGTTATGGTATAATAGGCGTGGCATGATAGTTTTCTATAGTTGTAGAGAACTGAACCACGCCTCGAGTTTGTCGCCAGAAGTCGTCAAACCCCGAAGGAGGTCTTGTTGTGGTATAATAGATAGAGCGAACAGTTTACTGTTATGCCACGCCACGAGAGAATCATTAACGGGTGTACATTTTTTGACAGACAGAATGTATGAAATCTCGGGTTCATGATAAAAGATTTTTACGGATATTCGATAGGAGTGAATGAGGATGAAATTTGCGTATAAAAGATGTATAGCATATTTCTGCGTCATGTTGTGTGTCATCGGCATATGGAGCGTGCCGAATAGCCACGTATATGCGGCTGCAGTAGATTTAAGCGTGCAAGTCAGCGCCGCGGAGGTAGAAGTGGGCGACTGGGTGACGGTGACGTTGCGTTTTCGCAGCAATGAGGATCTGGCCGGAGTCTATGCTCGAATTACATATAATCCGAATCTGCTGGAGTATACGAGCGGAGACGCGGAAGGAGATACGGGTTCGCTGATGATCAGCAAAATGGAGTCAGAAGTTTCGACTACCTTGGAGTATACGCTCAACTTCACGGCTGTGGCAGAAGGCAGCGCCTCGATAGAAGTAGCGGAGAGCACCCTATATGATGAGCAGGCGCAAAGCTTGGGATCGCCTACTGGCAGTCAAACGATTCAGATTAACGCGCAGGGAACGCTGTCATCCGACGCGACGTTGCAGAGCCTGATGGTTTCTTATGGAACGTTGCAGCCGGACTTCTCTCCGAGCGTGATGGAGTACACGATGACTGTACCCAATAGTATCACGTCGGTAACGATTACGCCGGTGGCCAGTGATCCGACAGCGGCGGTCCAGGTTTCCGGGGTATCGGAACTGGCGGTGGGAGAAAATACGCGGCAGATTACCATCATTGCGCCGGATGGGACGACTAGCGTATATACAATTCGTATTACGAGAGCGGCCGCAGAGGAATCCTCCATAGAGAACAGCTCGGAGGACAATGAGAGCAGTAACGAGGATTCTAGGGCAGAAGAAAGCAGTATAGAAGAATCTTCGCGGCAAGAGTCCTCAGCAGAGTCTTACGGTACGATTTCATTTCGGGTCGATGGCTTGACGATGTATCTGCAGTCTATTCCGCAAAATATATCGCTTCCGAGAGGCTTTGAACGGGTATCCTATGAGTATCAGCGAGAAACCTTCGAGGTGGCACAGACACAGAATCAGGGATTGACTCTGTTTTATCTCGCGGATTTCAGAGGAGAGAACGGCGCGTTCTATTTATATGATGCTGCCCAAGATACTTGTTATAATTGCGTGCCCGTATATTCTAACGGACATGTGCAAATCCTGCTGAATGCGGACCAAGGGGGACGTGTGCCTACGGGCTGTACCCTGGAGACGGCCACGATTGATGGCCGACAGATCCGTGTCTATGTAGCCAGCGGCCTGAGCGCGCAGGATGCCAGGGAGTACGTGGTGTACGCTATGGATGAAGATGGCGACTCCGACTATTATCGTTACGATGTGCAAAGCGGCACGATGGGATACTATATGGACTCTTTCGAGAGCGATACGGAACAGACCGAATCTTCTTCGGATTCAAATGAGTCGCAGGCGCTTATGACGAATTCGGTGGGAAATGCCGGCGGCAGCGGCGGTACATGGAGCGGCATCCTGCGGTATACGCCTTACATCTTGATTGGACTGATCCTTCTGACTCTGATTCTGATCATTGCGATTATTCTGTTGGCGCGTTCCTACCGGAAAAGAAGAATGAGAGACGATGAGCTGCAGTATGATCAGAGTGCGGAAATTGATCCTACGGATGGGCCGGAAGAGCCGGAGGATCCGGAAGATATTCAGTTGGACAGCGAGGCTTTCGACAAATGGAAGGAAGTGACGCAGCGGATTCCGGTTATGAAAATGACAGAGGTACAGACGACAACCATCGAGGCGGTAACGGGTATGATTCCGAATTTGGCGGATACGCAGCCGGTACCCGAACAGGAGGCTGTGGCACAGGAGACAAAAGTGGTGCCGGAAGAAGCGACGGAGAGGAAGGAAACCTTGCAGGAAGCGCAAGCGGAGGATCTGGAGACGCAAGAACAGCAGGAGAAAGAGGCGGAGAATACAGAGGATGACCCATATAAGCCTTTGACGCCGGATGAGTTCTTTTTATAAATTTGTCATTAATAAAGGAAGGAGAGTAAACTTGTGAAACTTATGGATAAGTTGGAACGCAAGGTGGGAAAATACGCGATCAAGAACCTGATGCTCTACATCATTTTGGGGAATATTGCGGTGTATCTGCTCTGTATGTTCAATACAAACTTGGTATTTTATCTATACCTGAATCCGGACGCGGTGCTGTCCGGACAGGTATGGCGTCTGGTTACCTTTTTGTTTATTCCGCCCTCGGTCAGCTATACTCAATTCTTCATCGTGGCGATCTCTCTGTATTTCTATTATTTTATCGGAAGAATGCTGGAGAATCAATGGGGCGCGTTTCGCTTCAACGTGTATTACTTCATAGGGGTGATCTGTACGATCGCGGTGTCCCTGATCTTTGGTGTGACAGGCAATACTTCCTTCCTGAATGAATCGCTGTTTTTGGCATTTGCAACCCTGTTTCCGGAGATGCAGGTACTGCTATTCTTCTTTATCCCGGTAAAAGTAAAGTGGATGGGGCTGTTTATTGGCGCGTTGATGATTATTCAGTTTTTCACAGGCGGTTTGTCAACGAAGCTGATGATTCTGGCTAGCTTCCTGAATTATATTTTGTTCTTTGGACCCGTACTATGGGATAAGATCAAATATGGCCGGAGAAGGGAGCAGTATTTTAAGAAGGTTAATTATCATAAGGAGGGCGGCAAGGGCAAGATCATTCAGGACGTGGCATTTCACCGCTGTTGTATCTGTGGGAAGACGGAGAAGGATGACCCCAATATGCAGTTTAGGTACTGTTCGCAGTGTGATGGTTCCAGAGAGTATTGCATGGATCATCTGTACGATCATGTGCATTATAAAGATCCCAATAAGACTTGGACCCCGCCGAAGGGGCAGTAGGGGGCGGCCATGAACGTACAGGAGATGATCGAACGGCTGGTGCTCTGTCAGCCCATCGAGTATAAGGAACTGCCTTCCATCCCCCTTTATATGGATCAAGTTATCACCTTTCTGGAGGAACGACTTCGTTCCGCGGTGGGAGAGGAGGAAGAGAAGAGTCCCACGAAGACGATGATCAATCATTACACGAAACTGGGGATTCTGCCGCCTCCGGAGAAGAAAAAATACTCGCAGGAGCACTTGCTGCTGCTGATTCTCATGTGGAGAATGAAGCCGGTCATGAGCATTTCGGATATTGGAATTTTTACATCCCAATTTCGGGAGAGGCTTTCCAAGGAAGAAGAGCAGAAGACATTCTACGAAGCTTTTCTGAAGATGGAACGGGAGCTGCGCACGTCCCTTTATGCAGGGATTGAGCAACAGTTTGAACAGGTAAAGAAAGAACTGGGACAGCAGGAAGGCGAAGCGGCGTTGATATACGCGCTGCTGCTGGCAGATCACGCGGCGGAAGAAAGACGTTTGGCAGAACTCATATTAGCAGAATTGGAGAAGTCCTTTTCGAAATAAGACGAAGGGGCTTCTTTCATTAAAAGACCTGGGGATTCTCTCACAATGGAAACATCCCCAGGTCTTTTGATAAAGAAAAAACGCCCCCTATGGAGCGCTTTTCATGAAATACCCTTAGCCAACGACCTGTACGTTTACCGCACGCATCTTGCTGCTGTTCTTAGGGTCAGCTTCTACGTCGAAGGTAACCTTCTGGCCCTCATTCAGGGTCTTGAAGCCATCCACCATGATAGAAGAGAAATGAACGAATACATCGTCACCGCCTTCATCATTTGAGATGAAGCCGTAACCCTTCTCGGCGTTGAACCATTTCACAGTACCGGAATTCATGAAAACACCTCCTTTGATAGATTGCATCGAACTGTATCAAAAAATCACATATTATGTAAGCCAATAATGTAATACTGACCTACAGAACATATGAAATCAATGAGACATCTGGATACAGTTACAATATACAATATCTTTTATGAAAAGTCAAGAGGAAAAAATAAAATTTGATACAATCTGTGCGATCCTAGAAAAAAATATCTAGGTATGGTATAATAGGCGTGGTTTGACAGTTTTCTATGACGTAGCAATTGAACCACGCCTCGAGTTTGCCGCCAAGGGGCGTCAAACTCCGAAGGAAGTCTCGTTGTGGTATAATAGGCGTGGCATGGCAGATTTCTGGATCATAGAGATCGAGCCACGCCTTGAGATGCCCGCCAGAGGGCGTGCATCTCCGAAAACCGTTTGTGCTTGTGGTATAATAGGCGTGGCAATAGACAAGACAGCGTTCTATTATCATAAAGAGCTGAGCTATGCTTGACATATGCTGGATATGGAGAAAGGAGAGACCAAACATGGGAAGATGGGATCTACTGCGCGGACCTAGGAAGGACGGCACAGACAAGGGGAGCGAAGAACAACAGGGAATCGCACAGCCGGCGCTGGAAGTGATTCGAGGTCGGGGTATGGAGATTTCACTGCCAACAGATTTTGAAAATGTGGCAGTTCGTCGGGATGTTTTGCAGATTTTGGAAGGACGGCGCAGCGTGCGTCAGTATAGTGAGCAGCCCCTTTCTCTGGCAGAGCTTTCTTTTCTGCTGTGGTATACGCAGGGAACGAAAAAGATCGTCGGAAGATCTAAGAAAGCTGCGTTTAAGACCGTCCCCTCGGCAGGGGCCAGACATCCGCTGGAATGTTATGTCGCGGTACAGCGAGTGGAGGGGATGGAACCAGGGTTGTATCATTATCGTTCTCTATCCCATCAGTTAGAAAAAGTATACGAAATGGGGGATATTTCGCAAAAACTTGCTGAGGCGGCGTACGATCAGGAATACATCAAAACGGCGCCCATTACGCTGATCTGGACCGCCATTCCGGAGCGAACGTATTGGAGATATCCGGATCAGGCGGAAAAGTATGTGTTGTTAGATGCGGGGCACGTTTGTGAGAACCTATATTTGGCTTGTGGGGTTATTGACTGCGGAACTTGCGCCATTGGGCACTATCGGCAGCAGAAAGCGGATCAGCTGGTGGGAGTGGACGGTGAGGAAGAACTGGTCATCTATATGGCGCCGGTTGGCAAGAAGAAAGAAGAGGGGGGAGAGGCGTGAAGATGCTCTGGAGACTGAGCCGTGAGGCCATACGATACCGCAAACTCTATGTGGTGGCCATCCTTTCCACGCTGGGCTTGACGGCCGTCAACCTGACTGCGCCCCGCGCCCTATCTGCGATGACGGGCATCGTGGAACGGGGAATGGATGCGTCATCGTTTCAAACCATTGGATATCTGACGGTTCTGCTCATTTTACTATACCTGCTTCGTGTCGTATTTCGCTTTTTAAGCAACTACTTGGCGCACAAGGCGGCCTGGTATTTGGTAGGCGATCTGCGAACCAAGGTTTATGACAAATTGGAACGTCTGGATCTCGGATTTTTCCATGACAAACAAACAGGAGACCTGATGAGTCGTGTAGTTAATGATACCCGGGATTTCGAACTGCTCTATGCTCACATCATTCCGGAGATGATTACAAACCTAGTGACATTTCTGGGGGTACTCGCGATTCTGCTGACTATCAACTGGCGGCTGGCGCTTCTGACATGCTGTCCCATCCCGCTGATTCTTGCCTCGGGAGTGATCTTCGCCAAAAAAGTGCGGCCCTACTTTCGTATTTCTCAGAAGAAGATGGGAGAACTCAACGGTAAGCTGCAGGATAACTTATCCGGGATTCATGAGATCCAGTCCTTTGGACAGGAGGCATATGAGACAGGACGGGTCGATGAGAAGAATTTTGATCATGTGAAGGCGATGCTGAAGGCCCTCAAAATCAGCGCCGTATTTCACCCTTCCGTAGAATTTATTTCGTCTATAGGTACGATTCTGGTGGTTGCTTTTGGCGGATACCTGGCATACCAGGGAAATCTTTCGGTGGAGGATATCGTCGCTTTCATGCTCTATCTGAGCCTGTTCTATACGCCGATCTCAGGATTGGCCACACTGCTGGAGAACATGCAGCAGTCCATGGCAGGGGCCGAACGCGTGATGATGATCCTGGACACGTCCTGTGAGATCCAGAATCGGCCCGGTGCCCATGACCTGCAGAATATCGCTGGCGAAATCACCTTTGAACATGTGAGTTTCGCGTATCAGGAGGGGGCCCCGGTGCTTGAGGATATCTCCTTCACCTGTCCGCCGGGCAGTATGATTGCGCTAGTAGGGCCTACAGGGGTGGGAAAAACGACACTGACGCAGTTGATTTCTCACTTTTATGAACCTACTTCCGGGCGGATCCTGATCGACGGGCAGGACATCCAGGATGTGACCATAGAAAGCCTGCGCAGGAACATATCCCCAGTACTTCAGGATACATTTTTATTCAATGGTACAATCGAGGAAAATATCGGATATGCGAGGCCAGAGGCAAGCCGCCAGGAAATCGTGGAAGCGGCCCGCGCCGCCAATATTCATGAGGACATCGAGAACATGCCGGACGGCTATGGGACGCAGGTAGGGGAACGCGGCATCCGGTTATCCGGCGGACAGAAACAGCGGATTGCCATAGCGCGCGCTATTCTACGGCGTTCTCCTATCATCATTCTGGATGAGGCGACCGCGTCTGTCGATGTGGAGACGGAGCGACAGATTCAAAAGGCCATTGGCGCGATCGCGGGCAAACGGACAATTGTCGCCATTGCACATCGGCTCTCTACAATCCGTTGGGCCGATCAGATTCTGGTCATCCAGGAGGGTCGCATCGTGGAGGCTGGGAATCATGAGCAGCTTCTTCAGAAGAATGGCATTTATGCCAGGATGTATCGGGTACAGATGGAAGCTTAGACCCAGGTACCGTATGGATTATTATTGGTGCAGCATTACTTATCATTAGCATCGTGGTATTGGTGATAACGCAATGGGATAAAAATAAAGGACAACCGTTGCAAGGGCCTTACCGATCCAATCCGACGCCAAAAACGCCAGGAGAAGAGAATGTAGCCTACTGTTCTCATTGTGGAGCGAAGCTAAAGCCGAATGCGAATTTCTGCCCTTATTGCGGCTCTCAGGTGAGAGAGGCTGTCAATCAGCCAGCAGAAACATCTCAGGAGTCAGCAAAAGAGCCTTTTGTAGCAGAAAAAGAGGTACGCACACTAGAAGAAATCAGACAGGATGATCTGAAAGGGTGGCTAATAGCGCTGTTATGTGTGTGTGGTTTGATCGGCTGTGGAGCCTTATTATATATTTTTAGCTATATGCAGTAGTTATTACCCCAACAGCGACATTCCCCCATAATAAGTTAAAACTGCCCCCACTAGTACGATAGCCATCGGAACGATGTATGTGGACACTCGCCCAAGAATATGTTCTAATTTTTGTATCGCTTTTGTCTCCTGCAGCCGATGATATCCGAGATACAGCAATATGGCGGCAGTACATAGATCAGATCATAAATCAGGATAAAGAAAAATACCATCGGGAAGGGATAGTGATAACTGGTCAGAAGTGCTAGAAATCCCCAATAGGGCAGCGCGCTGGTGAGTTCTACGGTGCAAAAGGCGGCGCCCAGGAGAAAAAGCGATGCGGGGGAGAGGCGATCAAGCGCCTTGAAAGACTCATCTCCCGGGCTTGTTTTCGTACTGCGAATTTTTCGAATCCGGCAGATTCCCAGCACGAAACATAAGATGCCGGCAATCAACATCATGCTGCAAACGGGAACAGGATATCTCGCAGTGATGAAGGAGAGCCATCCAGCCACCCAGGCGGCCATGCCATAATACACGGCAAGTCCCAGAATCAAATTGGTCAGACCGATCCCCAGAATAAAAAAACAGATGTGCCGTTTTGTCTTCATCATGGATTGTAAGATCATCTGCTGTGCAATGGTGGATGGATTCAAACTATCCAGAAAACAGGTTGTGACGGTAGTTCCTAGAAGCAATAACATAAAATAAACCTCCTGTTTCCGAGCCCATATAGCGCGGACAAAAAAATAAGCGCCTGTTTCGTATCTTCATGGCCTAATGATACGAAACAGGCGCTTATGCTTGCCCGGCGGCAAGAAATTGGCTCTTGACTTTTGTAACAATCAGTATATCACAACTCGCTCCCGGTGTCAAAGGTCTTATGGAATCAATCCATGATCCCGGGCAAGAGCCTCGATACTCCGGTCATATGTCGCTTCCGCTTCTTTCGAAAAAAAACATCCCGGTACACCCTCATTATGTTCGCGATGATGCGCAACACAAGCACAGCATTTTCCATGCCTAGGACAGTCGTATGTACAAGGACATGGACGATGGTTATCACATGAAATCGGCATTTTATGATCCTCCTGTATAAAAATAGTTCTTGCGAAAAGAGGCCAGCGCGGTGTACTCGCGCAGATACGAGCCTCGCTGTACTTCTTTCTCCGCATGCTTAGCTCTATGAGAAAACAAAGCCATGGCATTATTCAGTGGCATCCAGCACAATTCCAGTCCCATTCGTTCCTCATAGGGAGTCAGATACGCCTGCGTTTGTCCAACAATCGAACAAACAAAATAATGACTAATATACAGCCATTCCGGATACGTCTCGCGAACGGTCAGAAAATGCGTCAGCGGAACCACGCGATATCCGGTTTCCTCTGCCAACTCGCGGATGCAGCAGGCTTCCAGCGTCTCTGCCTCCTCTAGCTTTCCGCCTGGAATAAACCACTGATCGAGTTTTCTCATATACGTGAGCAGAACTTGATCCTTCGCCATGGCAATGCCACGGCAAGTTTCCCGCACATGATGCGTCGGGCCTGCATTTTCGTTTCCGCAAATCTCAATCGTCTCCATAGCGCCCTCTCCCTTCTAAACACCCATTTTATTGTAATACGACGCAGACAGAATGTCAACGCCTTCAAAAGCCCTCTCCAAGTAAGGCATTTCCCTGCACAAGTATGAAAGTAAATGTTCGGAGACGCCCATGGTATTCTTATAGTGCGTATAGTCTTTGAATAGAGCGTCTCCGTCCCCTGTATTGCAGAGGATACTCTTCTATACGTAAAACTTGAAAATTTCTCAGCAAAACAAAAAACAGAGCGTCTCACGGGGAGCGTGTATACGCTAAAAGCATCCTTTTGCGTATATAGAGTCGGCGCGCCTCGCAGGGGTGTATACGCTATTTTTTCAAAAGCCCTCAGCGAAATAGTCGGTTTGCGTATACGGAGTCGGGTTGTATACGCTATTTTTTCAGAAGCCCCAGTGAAATAGTCAGTATGCGTATACGGAGTCGGGTTGTATACGCTCCTTTTCCAGAAGTCCTCAGTGAAAGCATCGTTTTGCGTATACGGAGTCGGGTTGTATACGCTCTTTTCCCAAAAGCCCTCAGCGAAAGTCTCAGTTTGCGTATATAGAGTCGGCACGCCTTGTAGGGAGCTAGTATACGCTAAAAGTGACCTCTTGCGTATATAGAATCTGCGAGCATTGCAGGGGTTGTATACGCTCCTTTCCCAAAAGCCCTCAGCGAAATCATCATTTTGCGTATATAGATGTCAGCATGCCTTGCAGAGAGCTAGTATACACTCTTTTCCCAAAAGCCCCAGCGAAATGATCCGTCTGCGTATACCAATATTAGGGCGTCTGCAGGGGCTTTGTATACACAAGACACCCCGATACACTTCCAGAAAGAATGGTATCGGCATCTTTTTTCTGTCGATTCATAGCCATCAAGGCATATACGCATACTCCATATTGACAAGCAAGATGCTTTCTTGCTATAATAAATAATGGCAAAAGACAAAAGGGAGGGAAGCGCATGCAGGTCTTAGTGATCGATGGACAGGGTGGTGGCTTGGGTCGTCAGTTAGTGGCCGCCATTAAGGAGCGGTTCCCCGAGATAGAGGTTTTAGCTGTCGGCACGAACAGTATGGCCACTGCGGCGATGTTGCGCGCAGGAGCGGATCAGGCAGCCACGGGAGAGAATTCTGTAGTCGTCGCGTCCTCACGGGCGGAGGCCATCTTAGGCCCGATTGGGATTGTGATCGCTGATTCGATGATGGGAGAGATCACACCTCGTATGGCGGTGTCCATTGGGCAGAGTCACGCAAAGAGGATCCTGATCCCGGTCAACCATTGCGATAACATTATCGTAGGAGTAGCGGAATCTTCGATGACTCGTAACGTGCAGAATGCCATGACGGCGCTGGAAGCGCTGATATCATAAGAAGAGCCTGCAGGAAGCAGGCGAGATCCCCACAGGGGATGAATACAGATAAGAAATAGAATGCCAGGAAGGTATGTGTCTTCAGAAGAAGGCGATGCCTTCCTTTTATTGTGAAAAAAGAAAGGGTGTTAAGCATGACATTACAGGAGTTTTTTCAGGCAGTGCCCAGAGTGGCAGTTGCTTTTTCCGGGGGAACCGATTCCGCCCTAGTGCTTTGGGCGGCGAAGCGATATGGTGCGGATGTGTGCGCCTACTATGCCAGAACCGCATTTCAACCGGAATTTGAATGGCAGGATGCCAAGCGGTTGGCGGCAGAACTAGGAGTGACCTTGCGGGAAGTTCCCGTGGACATTCTGAGCGTTCCTGAAGCCGCGGCTAACGGCCCGAGACGTTGTTATTATTGTAAGCAGGCGTTGTTTCAGGCGATCTGGGAAACGGCGAGAGGGGACGGGTATACAATGCTTTTGGATGGTACCAATGCCTCGGATGATGCAGGAGATCGTCCGGGCATGGTTGCCCTACGCGAGTTAGAGGTTCGCTCTCCCCTGCGCGAGTGTGGTATTACAAAACAAGAAGTAAGAAAACTCTCGCAGGAGGCGGGTCTATTCACTTGGGACAAACCGGCCTATGCCTGCCTGGCCACACGGATTCCCACGGGAACGCCCATATGTGAGGAGGGTCTGAAACGAGTGGAGCAGGCGGAGAACAAGATGAGTTCCTTGGGTTTTATGGATTTTCGGGTACGGCTCTGGGAGGGAGCGGCCCGAATCCAGGTAACGGAAAAACAATTGGATATGCTGATGGAGAAGCGTCAAGAAATTTTGACGGCATTACGGCCTCATTTTACAGCCATTCTATTAGACTTAGAGAGCCGTAATCCATCGATGTAAAAGGAGGATGACAATGGATAATAAACAAGACCTCTTACATTTATTGCGCCAAGTGTCAGAGGGGGCGGTGACGCCCGAAGATGCGCTGCTGCAGCTCAAGGAGGCACCTTTTGAGGATCTGGGCTATGCGAAGGTGGATTTTCACCGCAGCGTTCGGCAAGGCGCAGCTGAAGTCATCTATGGGGCCAGTAAGACGCCGGAACAGATTGCGGGCATCGCGAAGACCATGGGAGAAAAAGGCTGTCGCAACGTGCTGATTACTCGTATCAGCCAAGAGACCGCGGACTGGGTGGGTGAGAAGATTCCCCTGACCTATCATCCGTTGCCGCGATTGGCGATCGCCTATCCGGCTGATCACCCCAGCCGGGGGAACATCGTCGTTGCCACAGGAGGAACCAGTGATATGGGGGTGGCAGAAGAAGCGGCTTTGACTGCCGAGATGATGGGCAATCGGGTGACTCGGCTTTACGATGTTGGGGTGGCCGGGCTCCATCGGTTGCTGTCCAATTTAGATGTGCTGATGAGCGCGCGCTGTGTAGTGGCTGTCGCGGGCATGGAAGGGGCGTTGGCTTCCGTGATCGGTGGCCTTGTGGATTGTCCTGTCATCGCGGTCCCCACCAGTGTGGGGTATGGCGCCAGTTTCGGCGGACTCTCCGCTCTGCTCTCCATGCTCAATTCATGTGCGTCGGGCTGCAGCGTGGTCAATATCGACAACGGATTCGGCGCCGGATTCCTGGCCAGCCGAATCAATCAAATGGAAGGGATTAAGGAGGAATAATGACATGAAGACTCTCTATATCGAATGTAATATGGGCGCGGCTGGCGACATGCTGATGGCGGCGCTGTATGATCTTTTGGAAGACCAGCAGGGATTCCTGAATACTATGAATGGGCTGGGACTGCCCGGTGTGCATGTGGAAGCTCAGAAAGGGGTAACCTGTGGAATCGCCGGTACACACATGGCAGTGACAGTACATGGAGAAGAAGAGAAGGAACCTGTGGAAGCCCATGAGCATGACCATCACGACCATCATCACGCCCATGACCATCACGACCACGACCATCATCACGCCCATGACCACCACGATCATGACCATCATGACCACCACGATCATGACCATCATGACCACCATGATCATGACCACCACGATCATCATCACCATGCAACACCCGGACACATCGCGGAAATCATCGATGCCCTTCCCCTGCCGCAGGTGGTGAAAGCGCAGGCGCGAGGGGTCTATGACCGAATCGCACAGGCAGAAGCCGCGGCACATGGTTGTCCGGTAGGCGACGTACATTTTCATGAAGTGGGAGCGTTGGATGCCGTCGCGGATGTGACGGGCGTCTGTTATGCATTGCACCTCCTGCAGCCAGAGAGAATCCTGGTGTCTCCTATTCATGTGGGCAGCGGAACGGTTCGTTGTGCGCATGGTGTCATGCCCGTTCCGGCGCCGGCAACAGCACAGCTTCTGACGGGAATCCCCTATTACACGGGACAGATTCGTGGAGAATTGTGCACTCCCACCGGCGCGGCGCTTCTGACGCAGTTTGCGGAAAGTTTTGGCCCCATGCCCATCATGCGGGTACAGAAAGTAGGTATTGGTATCGGCACCAAGACCTTCGAACAGGCCAATTGTGTCCGGGCCTTCTGGGGAGAGACGGCGGACGAGAGCAATGGGGAGATCACGGAGCTGGTTTGTAACATAGATGACATGACGCCGGAGGCGCTGGCCTTTGCATCGTCCCGCCTTCTGGAATTGGGAGCGCTGGACGTTTATACGACGCCGGGAACGATGAAAAAAGGACGTCCGGGCCATGTCCTGACCGTACTTTGCCAGATGGACAGGGAGCAGGATCTTGCGAAGCATATCCTGGAGCAGACAACTACCAATGGTTTGCGGGTTCGGCGCTGTGGAAAATATTTTTTACATCCGGATTTTCGCGTGATAGAAAGCCAATGGGGACCGGTACGTATCAAGACGGCAGGGGGGTACGGCGTCCGTCATGAAAAACCGGAGTTCGAGGATGTCGCCCGCCTGGCCCGGGAACAGGGCCTGCCCTATCAGACAGTGCTAAACGACGTGTTGCATAAGATCTAAGGAGTTTGAGGAGATATATAAATGAGATATTGGAAAACCAAAGGACTGGCGCTGTTTTTGGGGCTGGTTCTCATCGCGGGCTGCCAGGGAGGAACCACCTTTCAGGGGGAACGACAAGAGAGTACCGATTCGGTCATTATCGCTATGGGTCCCACCTCGGAACCGGAGGCCGGTTTCGACCCTGCCTTTGGCTGGGGAGCGGGCGAGCATGTGCATGAACCGCTGATACAGAGCACCCTATTGGTGACGAATACCGATCTGACCATCGGCTATGACCTGGCGACGGATTATTATGCCAGTGAAGATGGTCTGACCTGGACAGTGACGATTCGGGACGATGTGCATTTTACCGATGGAGAACCGCTGACGGCGGCGGATGTGGCCTTTACCTATAATACAGTCAAGGCCTCCAGCTCGGTCAACGATTTTACCATGTTGGATTATGCGGAGGCGACGGATGACGTGACGGTCGTTTTTCATATGAACCGTGCGTTTTCGATCTGGCCGTATACGATGGCCATTGTGGGCATCGTGCCGGAACATGCCTATGACAGCGCTTCCTATGGTACAAATCCCATCGGCTCGGGACGGTATATTTTGAAGCAATGGGACAGGGGACAACAGGTGATTCTGGAGGCAAACCCGGACTATTACGGGGAGGAACCGGCGATGAAACGTGTGACGATCCTGTTTATGGAAGAGGACGCGGCGTTTTTGGCGGTACAGGCAGGTCAGGTCGATGTGGTGTATACTTCGGCTACCTATTCGGATCAGACCGTGTCCGGCTACAGTCTGGCTTCGTATGCCAGCGTGGATAATCGTGGATTCAACCTGCCGGCTATCCTCCAGACGACGGATGCAAAGGGCCGAAGCATCGGAAATGATCTCACCGCCGATGTACGGGTACGGCGGGCCATCAATATCGGCATCGACCGGCAGGAGATGATCGACAACGTACTGAATGGATATGGTACGCCGGCATACAGCATCTGCGATCAGCTCCCCTGGTATAATGAAGCGTCAGAAGTGGAATACGATCCAGAAGCCGCTACTGCATTGCTGGAGGAAGCTGGCTGGATGATGGGCGAGGACGGCATTCGGCAGAAAGAGGGAGTCCGTGCCGAGCTGACACTCCTGTACGCCAATGGGGATTCGGTCCGGCAGGCACTCACTGCGGATTTTGCCAACCAGTTGGGCGAACTGGGAATTGATTGTACGCTGGAAGGCGTGGGGTGGGATACGGCCTACGACAGAGCGCTGTCTGCCCCGCTTCTGTGGGGCTGGGGCGCGCACACGCCCATGGAACTCTATAATATTTATCACAGCATGGCGGATACCGGATACGCCGAATATTCCCCATATGCCAATGAAACGGTGGATACGTACATGGATCAGGCGCTTGCGAGCAGCGATTTGGAAGAATCCTATGCGTTGTGGCAGCTGGCCCAGTGGGATGGTGAGACAGGCGTGATACAGGGGGGAGACATTCCCTGGGTGTGGCTCGTCAATATCGATCATCTGTATTGGGTGAGAGATGGTCTTACGATTGCGGAGCAGAAGATTCATCCGCATGGTCATGGATGGTCCCTAGTCAATAACGTGGATCAGTGGCGATGGTCATCGTGAGGGAAGAGTGATGCGGCATCGGTTTCTTTTTGCTTTGAAAAAAATATTGCGGATGGCGCTGCTTCTCCTGGGAGTCAGCATCGTCACCTTCACCTTGATGTGCGCGTCCCCGCTGGATCCTCTTGCGACGAACGTGGGGCAGGTGGCTCTGGGCTCCATGAGTCTGGAACAAGTGGAAAAATTGGAGGCTTACTGGGGAGTCAATACGCCGCCGGTGGAACGATACCTGGGGTGGTTAGGCAGCGTGCTGCAAGGAGATTTCGGCACATCCCTTCTCTACAGGCAGCCAGTGCTTACCATCATCGGCGAGAGACTTGGCAACTCGATCTGGGTCCTGGCCTTCGCCTGGGTCTTTTCGGGACTGCTGGGGATGGCGCTCGGCGTGTTGGCGGGCGTCTTTAGAGGACGTCTGCCGGATCGCTGTATTCGCGGGTACTGTCTGTTGATATCCAGTACCCCCGCCTTTTGGCTGGCTCTGCTGTTGCTTTTGATTTTTTCAGTCTGGCTGGGCTGGCTTCCGATTGGCCTCTCGGTCCCCATTGGCGTGGAATCTTCAGCGGTCAGCCTGCTGGATCGTTTGCGTCACGCCATACTGCCTGCGCTCACGTTGAGCATTACAGGCGTGGCTAATATTGCGATGCACACGAGAGAAAAGATGGTGGATGTACTGGAGTCCGACGCGATCCTGTTTGCTAAGGCTCGAGGAGAATCCCTGCCCTCGATTGTCTGGCGTCACGGCCTGCGAGGGGTAGCGCTACCTGCCATTACCCTGCAGTTCGCCTCCATCAGCGAGATCATCGGCGGTTCGGTATTGGTGGAACAGGTATTTTCCTATCCCGGCTTGGGGCAAGCCGCCGTGACGGCGGGTCTTGGCAGCGATCTGCCGCTGCTTTTGGGGATCACGGTCATCACCGCGGCGATCGTGTTTGCAGGAAATCTGACGGCGGATCTTCTGTATGGCGTGGTGGATCCCAAGATTCGAAGGGAGGCGGCACGCGAATGAAACGACAAAACAGTCGCAGGAGCACCCTTCTTTTTCTGGGAGTGACCGTGTTTTTATTGTTGTTTTTGGTGATAATCGGCCTTTGTGTGGAAGAAGAGGCGACGGTGACGGATTTCACCAGAACCAATCTTGCGCCCAGCCTGCGATATCCATTCGGAACGGATTGGATGGGGCGCGATATGTTTCTGCGCACGCTGGCGGGCCTTTCCCTCAGCATTCGTATTGGACTTCTGACAGCCGGTGTGAGTGCGGTGGTAGCCCTTCTGTTAGGAGTGGCTGCCGCGACGCTAGGGCCGCGGGTGGACGGATGCATCTCCTGGTGTATCGACCTGGTCATGGGGATCCCGCACATCTTGCTGGTGATGCTGATCTCCATCGCCTGTGGCCGGGGTTTTGTCGGAGTCGTGACGGGAGTGGCGCTAAGCCATTGGACCTCCCTGGCTCGGCTCGTTCGTGGAGAGATTCTGCAGCTTCGTCAGGTGCCCTATATGCTCGTGGCAGAGAAACTGGGTGTTTCTCGTTTTCGGCAAGCCCGATTACACATGCTGCCCCATATCCTGCCGCAATTTCTCACAGGTTTGGTGCTTCTGTTTCCGCATGCGATTCTGCATGAGGCCAGCGTCACCTTCCTGGGCTTCGGATTGGCATCGGAACAGCCGGCCATCGGCGTCATTCTGTCGGAGAGCATGCGGTACCTTACCACAGGAAAATGGTGGCTGGCACTGTTTCCGGGATTGGCGCTGGTATTTGTCGTGATTCTATTCGCATTGTTGGGAGATCGGCTGCGCCGCTGGCTCGATCCTGCCAGCGTGCATGCGTAAGGAGGAGCCATGGAACCGATTTTACAGATTCAGCATGTTTCTATTGATTTTACACAATACACGGGGCGAAAGGGCCTGAAGAAACAGCGGCTGCAGGTGATCCGTGACCTGTCCCTCACGATCTGTCCGGGCCAGGTAGTGGCCGTTGTTGGCGCCAGCGGATCGGGCAAGAGTCTGCTGGCCCATGGCATTTTGCATATTTTGCCGTATAACAGCCACATGGAAGGGGAGATTCTCTATAATGGCGCGCCGCTGACAGAAACTCGTGCCAAACAACTCAGGGGACAAGAGATCGTACTGATTCCCCAGGGCGTGACCTATCTGGATCCGCTCATGAAGGTAGGAGCACAGATCCGGAAAGGGCGGAACGACGCGGCTGCCCGAGCCGCCAGTCGAGAGGCGCTGGCAAGGTATGGGCTGGCGTCGGAGACGGAGGAGCTCTATCCCTTTGAACTTTCCGGCGGCATGGCTCGCCGTGTCCTTATTGCCACGGCCGTGGTGGAGAATCCGCGCCTGGTCATTGCCGATGAGCCCACACCGGGCCTTGACATGACATCCGCGAGCCGTATCCTGTCCCACTTGCGGGAGATTGCTGATCGAGGAGCCGGAATTCTCTTGATCACGCACGATCTGGAACAGGCGCTCGCCGTGGCGGATCGGGTGGTGGTGTTTTACGCGGGGGAAACCATAGAAGAGGCGGCTGTCACGGATTTTTCGGAGCTATCAAAGCTGCGCCATCCATTCACAAAAGCCCTCTGGCGGGCGATGCCGCAGCATGGATTCCAACCGATTCCAGGCGCGCAGCCCTATCCCGGTACCGTGGAAAAGGGATGCCCTTTTGTGGATTCCTGTGTGGATTGTGTGGATAAGTGCCGTCTTGTGGAGAACATTCCTCTGCGAGAGATGCGCGGCGGTTGGGTACGCTGTCTACAGGCCGAGAGACCTTCTAGGAGGGAATCAACCGCACCGGGAGAGGAGGCGTTGCCATGAGTCTGGAAGCGTCTCATGTGACCTTTGCCTATCGGGGCCGCAGAAAACATCCGATCCTGCAGGATGTGAGCCTGCAGATTGCGCCAGGAGAACGAGTAGGATTAAAAGCACCCAGTGGGCGGGGAAAGACGACACTTTGCCGTCTGCTGGCGGGCTATGAGAAACCATTGTCCGGCCAGGTGCTTCTTGATGGAAAGCCGCTGTCAAGCATCAAGGGGGCGTGTCCGGTACAGATGATATGGCAACATCCGGAGACCGCGGTAGATCCGCTTCTGCGTCTGGGAGATACGCTGCGGGAGGCGGGACCGATCGATTCCGCTCTTCTTACCCAGCTGCATATTCAAGAAGCCTGGCTGGAACGATATCCGGCGGAACTTTCCGGGGGAGAACTGCAGCGGTTCTGTCTGGCCCGCGCACTGCAGCCGAGCACGCAGTATCTGTTGTGTGATGAGATATCCGCCATGTTGGATCTGGTGACACAGGCGCAGATCTGGCAGTTTCTGCTGAAGATGGCGGAGGAACGTCGGCTGGGTCTTCTGGTGGTCAGCCATAGTGAGGCGTTGCTGGAGCGGGTGTGTACCTGCGTGATTGGCCTCCCAGAGGGGATGTAAAAAGATTTTGACAGCCTAAAAAGCCCATTGTCCAAGATTTTTGTCTGGACGTGATGGGCTCTTTTGTTATATAATGGGCGCAGCATGGTAGATGTAGCGATGGAGCCACGTCATGAGTTTGATGCCAGAGGGCGTCAAACTTCGACAAGAGTGTGGTATAATCTGCTCATAAGGGAGGGGTGATGTGTATGGAGATTGGTGAAAAGCTGCGGGAGGCTCGCGTGGCCGCGGGGCAGACGCAGGAGAAGGTGGCGGAGACGATCGGCGTCAGCCGGCAGACGATTTCGAATTGGGAGAATAACCGGTCGTATCCGGATATCATCAGTGTACTTTCGCTGAGCGATCTGTATCACGTCAGCCTGGATACACTGTTAAAGGAGGATCAGGGGATGATTGCGCATTTAGAAGAGAGCACGAATGTGGTGAAGAGCCGCCGGGATATGTCCAGGCTGATTTTGCTGGCAACATACTTAGTGATTTGGGCGTTTTCCATCCTGTCTTTCTGGCTGGGCGCCCGGCAGGACGCCATGGGTTATTCGATTCTGGTTTTCTATGTGATTCTGCCCATGACGACGATCATCCTTTCTGTCTGTATCGGCAAGGATGATGTCTGGGCCGGCAGTAAGTGGATTCTGCTGTTGTTCTTTGGTTTTATGTACATGTTGGCCAGCTATGCCACGTTTTCCCTGGCAAATATGATTTCGCTGTCGTTTGAGACGGTTCGTTGGCCGCAGGTAGAGAATATGATTGGCGGCATTCTGTGTTCCGCCTTTGGGATGATGATCGGGTCTGTGATTCGACGAGTCTGCGAGCGGAAGAAGGATCGTGAAAATCTCGCAGAGGTGCAGAAGCCTTCAGGAGGAGCATGAGCGAGAAGGAGTGAGGACTATGATGTATCGTACGGAGTATATGGCGCCGGTAGGCCGTCTGACGCTGATTGCCGATGAGGAGGCGCTTCTGGGGCTCTGGATCCAGGGGCAGCAGTATGAGGA
>CALBGL010000034.1 GCA_937892735.1 uncultured Clostridia bacterium
TGTATGAGGCCGCGGATCAGAATGATTTTGTGGCGCAGCTTCAGACCATGCCGCAGATTCGAAGTATTCGATATGCCGCGGAAACGGCGGATGTTCTGGCGAATTTGAGCAGCATGATTACCTGGGGCGGTATGGCATTGATTCTGCTTCTGGTATTTATCGCGATTCTGTTGATTTCCAATACGATTAAACTGTCTGTTTTTGTCAGAAGGACGGAAATTGGTATTATGAAATATATCGGAGCCAAGGATTCTTTTGTCAAGATTCCGTTTGTTGTTGAAGGAATGATTATCGGAGTGTTAGGAGCGGTTCTTCCCGCGATTTTGATTTATTTTTCCTATGGTTCCATTGTGAATATTGTAATGCAGCAGTTCAGTACATTTACGCAGCTGATTCATTTCATCAGTGCGAATACGATTCTGATCCAGCTGATCCCTATTTTCCTGGCGGTCGGCATCGTGGTCGGAGTGTTGGGAAGTACTCTTTCCTTGCGCAAGTATCTGAAAGTATAAAACGGGAGGTTTATTCATGCAAAAGCAAAAAAAGGCCAGAGCGATTCGCTGTAGTATCGCTTTCGTTTTGGCGGTCATTTTGATTCTATCTTCGGTGGCGCCCCTGATGGCAGCGGATTTGGATACGCTGAAGCAGGAAAAGGAAGATCTGGAGAACCAGGCAGCCAGCAATCAGGCAGAGCAGAATGCCACACAAGCATTGTTGGAGGGTGTGAGTGAAGAGCTGGCATCGGTTCTGACAGAGATCAGCGCGTTGGACGAAGAGATCAATGCGTGTATGCAGAATATCTCACAACTTGAATCTGAGATTGCGGATAATGAGACATTGCTCACGGAAACCCAGAACAATCTGGATCAGGCGAAGGCGGATGAGCAGAAGCACTTTGAGGAGTTGAAGGCTCGTTTGCAGATGATGTATGAGTATGGCGATGTGAATTATCTGGAAGTTCTGCTGGGATCAAAGGATATTTCAGATTTCTTTAGCCGGATTGAGTATGTGGGACAGATGGCGGAATACGATCAGGGGATCCAGGAAAATCTGGAAGCAGATCGTCAGAAGATCCAGGAACTGGAGGGTCAGATTCAGCAGACAGAGCTGGAACTGAATCTGGCAAAGCAGAATCTGGAGAATGAAAAGAAGGTTTTGGAAGATACGAAGAGTGAGAAGCAGGCTCGTCAGGCAGATTTGGAGTCTTCTCAGGAGATGTATCAGGAGTACTTGACATACTTAGCGAATCTGGAGACGGAGCTGCAGAGTCAGATCGCGGCAAAGCAGGACGAGATCGTTACGGAGGAAGCCAGACAGGAGGAGATTCGGAGACAGGAAGAAGCCCAGAAGGAGGCAGAGGAAGCGGCGAAGCAGGAGCAGGCAAACTCGAGTGGGTCTGCATCCGACGGTGGTTCCAGCAGCTCCAGTGGTAGCTCTTCATCCAGCGGGTCCTCATCCAGCGGCTCTACAGGAACCTTCATCTGGCCGGTACCCTCATCCCATTATATCAGTTCAGAGTACGGTTATCGGATTCATCCGATTTACGGAGTATCCAGGCTGCATGCGGGAACGGATATCGCTGCGAATCATGGTTCCTCAATTCTGGCGGCGGACGGCGGTACAGTAACCTATGCCGGATACAACAGCAGTTATGGGTATTTTGTGATGATCAGCCATCCTAGTACTGGTTATGTGACTTTGTATGCGCATTGCAGTCAGCTCCTGGTGTATACGGGACAACAGGTAAGCCAAGGCCAGACGATCGCATTGGTGGGTTCGACGGGAGATTCCACAGGTCCGCACTGTCATTTTGAGGTACGTATCAATGGCAGTACGACGAATCCGATGAATTTCTTCTAAAAAGCAGAACGTATAAGCTGTGATTTCCTGTTTGGGATCACAGCTTTTTCGATAGGAGCCTTAGAGAAAGGTATAAGAGAACCCTGACGCGAATACAATACATAGATCAGATGGGAAGGTGTAAATGTGGAAGAGGGTAGAGGCGACATGGAACATGGATCAAAGAAAACAGGACGCATTTCTCCGTATTGGTGGGGTATAGGAACGGGTATCGCGCTAGTACTTGTGGTGATAGGACTCGGTATATTGATTTTCCGTCCTACGATCATCCTGGGGAACGTGCAATATGAAAACGGCATGAGCAGCCAGCAGATGACGGGATTCTTAAATAAGGCCAATCGGATCATCCATACGATCGAGGAGCAGTATATCTTGGAGGATCTCGATGTCGATGATCTGATCGAGGGGATGTATGAGGGCCTGATGGATGTTCTGGACGATCAGTATGCGGAATATTATACGGCAGAAGAATATGCGGAAATCAAGATTAATACCGAGGGCTCCTATGGCGGCATTGGAATATCCGTCGCCGGACAGGATGTCGTGAGTGTTTACGAAAAAAGTCCAGCGGCCGAGGCTGGGATTCAGGCGGGGGATCGACTCATGGCGGTAGAAGGCGAGAGCGTAACCGGCATGAGCACGGAGGAGCTGCGGGAACGGATCAGCGGACAGATTGGGGAGGTCAGAAATCTCATGTTCTATCGGCCATCGGATGACAGTACCTATGATGTGACCGTCACACTGGCGCAGGTAGAAATTCCTACAGTCTTCTGGCATAAGATCGAGGACGGGATCATGTATCTGCAGATCACAAGTTTTGATACGGTCACAGAAGAACAGTTTGATGAGGCCTGGGAACAGATGATGTCAAACGGTATGAAAGGGTTGATTTTAGATTTGCGGAACAACTTGGGCGGCTCTTTGAACGCGGTGCTGGCGGTCGCGGAGCATCTGGTGCCGGAAGGATTGATCGCCTATACCGAGAATAAGCAGGGAGAGCGGCAGGAGTTCTATGCGGAAGGGGAGGGAATCCAGGTACCCATGACCGTTTTGGTGAACGAGTATTCGGCCAGTGCTTCGGAACTCCTGTGCGGAGCCTTAAAGGAAAGAAATGTGGCTACGGTAGTGGGAACGACAACATTTGGAAAGGGCATTGTGCAGACGACGTGGTCTATGTCGGATGGTACGGCCTATAAGATGACGACGGCAAAGTATTACACCCCCAACGGAAATAATATTCATGGAACAGGTATCACGCCGGATATTCCGATTGATCTGACGGAAGAGCAAAAGCAGATGAGCGAGATACCAGAAGAGGAGGATATGCAGCTGCAAACGGCGCTGGAAGTGATACGAACGGACATAGGAGAATAATCTTTTGATAGAAGAGGGAATCGGCGCATTCTGGCGGCTTTATGTCGAGAGCCTTGCAGCGGGGATCTGTAACCCTGTCTATGGGATCGCATTATGGATCACATATCGCCGGTACCGAAGAGAACAGCCGAAAACAGCCTGGCAAAGAACTCTGCAGTCGGGGATTTGGGGGCTTGCTGTGGGGAGCTTCGGCATGCTTCTTGTCTGCGTGTTGGGATTGAGCGTGAAAGTAGGGATGGATCTGATACTGTTGTTTCCTATGGCATTATTGCTTTCCAAGATCCGTCCTCGATTTGCCTGTTTCGCCTACAGCGGCGCGTGTGTGGGCATTCTGGGACTATGGAACTTGGCGGATGTTTCCGGGATTCTGGCTACAGTAGGTCTGCTGCACTTTATGGAAGTCTTTCTGATAGCTAGCGGTGCGCCTACACAGGAACAATTTGTGGTTTACGGCGGTAGAGTACATAGAATCCTGGAACAAAAGGCGATTTGGGCGCTTCCCTTCGCTCTTTTAATTCCTGTGGCAGGGGAAGGAGGCTTACATATGCCGGCATGGTGGCCTTTGTGGGGAAACGGGGAGAATTTTGCGGTATTTCCTATGACGGCGCTGGTTTTTTACGAGACGCGGGAAGTCCGGGGGAAGAGTATATGGAAGTTATTGGGATATAGTGTTCTGCTTTTGGGTCTGGCCCTGTGGGATCCTCAGGACATACCGGGAAAGATTCTGTGTTTGGCACTGATGGTAGGGATCCATGAAGGAATGCTTCTTGTATCTTTTCCCAAAGCGCGCTATAATAAGAAAGAATCCGAGAAGAAGGAGACATGAGATGACGGAGAAAGTACAGAAGATTTATGAGAAATTGAAAGAAGAATATCCAGATGTGCACTGTGAGTTGAATTATGAGACGCCTTTACAACTTCTGGTCGCCACGGTTCTGAGCGCGCAGACAACGGACCGTCAGGTGAATCGGGTGACAGAGGTATTTTTTAAAGATTGCCCGGATCTGGACCATCTGTTGCAGCTGAGTCAGGAGGAGATTGAAACCTATATTCGAAGTCTGGGATTTTATCATATGAAGTCGCGCAATCTGTATATGCTTTTTAGAGAATTGGCGGATCGATTTGGCGGAGAAGTGCCTTCCACTATGGAAGAACTGACCAGCTTGCCGGGAGTGGGGAGAAAGACCGCGAACGTGGTTCTCTCCAATGCTTTCGGAGTCCCGGCCATTGCAGTGGATACGCATGTGTTCCGTGTGTCGAATCGTATCGGACTGGCGCATGCCAAAAACGTGGAGGAGACGGAGAAACAGCTGCAGCGGGCGTTGGATCCTTCCATATGGTCATTGATGCATCATCTTTTGATTTTTCATGGAAGACGCTGCTGCAGTGCCCGTAGTCCTCAGTGCGAACGATGTGTAATTGCAGCGGAATGTGAACAGAGGAGGAGAGAAACCGATGGAAAGACAGATTGATTTTTTGCAAAAGGGAACTTGCGCGGCTACAGTTGTGCGGGAGATGGAACAAAGATTTCAGGAAGCGGGATTTGAGAAGCTTCCCCTGTCGGAGGCGTGGAATCTCCAGGAAGGTGGAGCCTATTATGTGGTGATCCATGAAACCTCCTGTCTGGCGTTTCGAGTCGGTGAGACGCGGCGTCAGGCGCCATATTTCCGCGTGGTCAGCGCGCATACAGATCAGCCCGGTTTCCGGCTGAAACCGGAGCCGGAACTGGAAAAGGGCCATAGCAGCAAGCTGAATGTGAATGTATACGGAGGCCCCATCTACAGCACTTGGATGGATCGTCCGCTGTCTTTAGCCGGCAAGGTGGCAGTGCGCAGTCCGCGCCTGTTTGAGACGGATGTGCGTGTGGTAGATCTCGTGCGGCCACTGCTCGTGATTCCCAATTTGGCGATTCATATGAACCGAGAGGTCAATCGCGGCGTGGAACTGAATCCACAGGTGGACATGCAGCCGCTGGCAGGGCTGGATCTTTCGGAGCATTTTGTGCGGGAGGCGCTGTGTGAGACATTGGGAGTTGAGGCGGAAGCGATTCTGGATTACGATCTTTTTGCTTATAATGTAGATGCGCCGACGATAACAGGCTGGAAGGGAGAGTTCCTTTCTTCTCCAAGGTTGGATGATCTGGTGATGGTCAGTGCGGCCATGGAGGCGTTGATCGAAAACGCGCCTCAGACGGGCGTGACAGTGCTGGCGGCTCTAGACAATGAAGAGATTGGCAGCAGGACACCGCAGGGCGGTGGATCGGCCATGGTATCGCTGCTTTTGGAAAAGATCGCTGCATGCCTGGGATTGGATCGCTGTACCTTCCTGGACGCGTTGACAGGCTCTTTCATGCTGTCGGCAGATGTGGCGCATGGAGTACATCCGAATCATCCCGAGGCGCATGACGCCAAAGTGTATCCGGTCCTGGGCGGCGGCCCGGTGATTAAGCTGGACGCGGGACAGCGGTATGTGACCAATGCGGCGGACTACAGCGTCTATCGGCAGATCTGTGAGAGGGAGAAAGTGCCGGTTCAGACCTTTATCAGCCGCGCGGATAAGGTGAGCGGTTCTACGCTGGGGCCTGTGATGTGCGCCTACCTGCCCTGCCGGATTGTAGATATCGGTACGCCGATCCTGTCCATGCATTCTGCGCGGGAGATGATGGCTTGGGCGGATTACGAATATACTCGGCGATCCTTTTGCGGATTTTACAAATTGTAAACTTGTATCTGGCCAGTTTCTATGCTATAATGTAGAAAATCCGCGAATGCGGTATGACACAAATGGGAGGAACATGGATTTATGGAGAACGTATTTATTGAATGTATGGTACGGCGAGAGGATCAAACGGCGCGTATCATCAAGAAGGTAGGAATGATTTTGGGAGCGGTGGTGATCAATGCTCTCGCGCTTCTCTTGATAACCATGTTTTTCTCGATCGTTCTGGTAGCGACCTGTCTTTTTATTTATTTCTTTTGGCGAAGGATCGATCGGGAATATGAGTATATCTACACGGATGGACTGCTTGACGTGGACGTCATTTTCGGCAAGAATAGCCGTAAGCGGCTTCTGAGTGTGGATGTGAAGGAGTTTCAGATGGTGGTGCCCGCAGACAGCAAGAATCACCATAACCAGCTGGAAGCAAAGTATGACAAGGTGATCGATGCGGGACGGGGCGGGATCAACGAGAAGTCCTATATCGGGATTTTGACGAAGGATGAGAAGACGATCAAACTGATCTTCGAGCCGGATGAGCGAATGGTGACTGCCTTGAAGCGGTATATTCCCAGAAAATTTGAGGCCAGAGCCTGATGGAATTGGCGGATTGGATGGAGCGGCCCATTCCGGAACCGGTTCTGGACGCGCCGTATCCTTTTCCGGAGGAATGCGGAGAGAACCTAGTGGATATTACGGACAGGCCTCGGCTGCGTTATGGAGCCAAGTATGCGCAGATGGGGCTGTCGGGGGCACTCAGGCGCTGCTATGTGCGCCGGACTGTGGCGCAGATGCTGCAAAACGTGCTGGATAGTCTGCCGCCATCCTATTCCCTTTGGATCTATGATACATTGCGGCCCGTTGCGGTGCAGAAAAGCATCTATGATCTGTATTGGCATCAACTGGAAGCCGCGCATCCAGAGGCGGATCGGGAGCAGATTCTGCGCTGGATGGATGACTTCGTGGCCTATCCCCGGATCGACAGACAGCGTCCGACGCCGCATTCGACGGGCGGAGCGGTGGATCTGACGCTATGCTTCCGCGGAGAAAAGCTTCCCATGGGGACTCATTTCGATGATCTTACGGATCGGGCGCACACCCGGTATTATGAGGATCGAGATCATCTGTCGGCGCAGGAGAAGGGGTATCGCAGTAACAGACGGCTTCTGTACCATGCGATGTGCGATGCAGGGTTTGTGAATTACCAGAATGAATGGTGGCACTATGCGTATGGGGACCGTGCCTGGGGACATGCGACGGAGCGTACGCCGATCTATGGTTATGCGGAACTCCCACAGAATTTGCATTTAGATTAAAAAAGGTCTTGCTTTTAGAGCAGGAGTGTAGTATAATGTTACTCGTCGGTGTGAAACCGACAGATTTGCGCGAGTGGCTCAGTGGTAGAGCATCG
>CALBGL010000035.1 GCA_937892735.1 uncultured Clostridia bacterium
ACATAAAGATAATCCGGCTGCCTACCTCGCGGGCAAACCCCATCTCGTGCGTCACCACCGCCATGGTCATGCCTTCTTTGGCAAGCTCCTTCATAACCTCCAGCACCTCGCCTACCATCTCCGGATCCAATGCCGAGGTAGGCTCGTCAAACAGCATGATCTCCGGATCCATACACAATGCTCTCACAATGGCAATACGCTGCTTCTGCCCGCCGGAAAGCTGTGACGGATACGCCTCTGCCCGATCTTTCAATCCGACGCGCTCCAAGAGCTTCATCGCTTTCTCCTCTGCTTCCTGCTTGGACTTCTTCAGAAGTTTCATCGGCGCCAGCGTCATATTCCGCAGCACCGTCATGTTGGGAAACAGATTGAAATGCTGAAACACCATCCCCATCTTCTGACGGTACGCATTGATGTCCACTTTTGGATTTATGATATCCACGTTATCCACATAGATATGCCCGCTGGTGGGTACCTCCAACCGATTAAGGCATCGAAGCAGCGTAGACTTACCCGATCCGGAAGGGCCGATAATGACAAGCACGTCCCCTTTTTGAATATCCAGCGAGACGCCGTCTAACGCCTTGATTTCACCCTTTTTAAAATGCATTTTCACATCTTCTACACGAATCAGCGTGTTCTGTTTTGGATCAGTGGTCACTGTTTCTCAGCCTCCTCTCCAGCTTCCCCATGAGCCAGGTAAAGAACATGACCATCACCAGATAGATGACAGCCACTCCCAAAAGCGGCATAAAATCCACATAGGAAATTCCCCGAATGATATTGCCCGCGCGCGTCAGATCCATGAGTCCCACATAACCGGCTACCGCGGTCTCCTTCAGAAGTACAATAAACTCATTGACCAACGTGGGCAACACTGCCTTAAATGCCTGCGGCAGAATAATATGTATCATGGTAGGCACATAACCAAATCCCAGGGAACGGCCTGCCTCAAATTGTCCTTCATCAATAGACATGATACCGCCCCGGATAATCTCCGCCACATAGGCTCCGGAATTGATGCCAAAAGCCAGCACACCGGCCAGCATCTTGTTATTCGAATTTGCCATGATGACAAAGAAAATAATCATAATCTGCACTACCACCGGCGTACCGCGAATGACCGTTAAATAAACTTTACAGATGGCATTTGCGATTCCCATGAAGAACTTACCAATTCCTCGAGGATGATTCTTCGTCTCCTTATCCCAGGAGACACGAACCAACGCCACGATAATACCCAGGACAAGGCCGACCAATAACGCGAAAAACGTCAATACCAGCGTATTCTGAAGGCCGGTAAGGATGTTCAGATACCGTTGATCAAAAATAAAGGACTTGTAAAAATCGTAACAAATATCATAAGCCCACTGCGGCAAATTCAGCATCCATTCCGGCGCAGAGCTGAGCCAAGCCTCCATCGTATCGCTTACGAGTAATATCATCTGGTCTTCTCCTTTCTGGGGACAGCACAAGGGGCGGTAAGGCCGCCCCTTGTGCTTCTGTATTTCACAGAACCATTATTCTGCAGTAATGTACTTATCAATGATACTCTGTACCGTACCATCCGCGATTAGTTCCTGCAACGCGGTATCTACTGCCGTATGCAGCGCCTCGTTATCCTTGGATACAGCAATCGCATAATCTTCGGTTACATATTCCGTTTCTAGAATCTTCAATCCCTCGTTGGCTTCCACAAAAGCCTTCGCTGGTTCATTATCAATAACGACGCAGTCTACCTTACCATTCTTCAGAGCCATGACTGCGTCAGCGCCCTTATTATAACGATCCACAGTTCCCAGACCAGCCGCTTCAATATCCTCTGTAGTATACAGATCTCCCGTTGTGGCCAGCTGTACGCCAATCGTATGATTCGCGCCTTCCGCAAACAAATCATCCGCGCTGGTAATATCGGAATCCTCGGTCACGATAATCACCTGTACGCCTGTCGCATAGCTCTCTGTAAAGCTGACTTCTTCCAAACGCTCCTCGGTCACGGTCATACCTGCCATACCCATATCCGCCTTGCCGCCCTTAACCGCGGAAATGACAGAATCAAACTCCATATCCTCTACCTGCAGCGTCAAGCCCAGCTTCTCCGCAATCGCCTGCGCAATCTCCACGTCGATACCTGTCACGGTATCCCCCTCATAATACTCATACGGTGGGAATTCCGCATTCGTAGCCATTGTCAGAACGCCTTCCACCGCTGTGGTGAATTCGCTGGCACCCTCATTCTCTGCTGCGGAACTCTCTTCGGCTGCAGAATCCTCTGTCGCCTTGCTCTCTTCAGCGGCAGAACTCTCCTCGGCCACAGAGCTCTCTTCCACCGCGGAACTCTCCTCCGGCTGGCTGGATGACTCGGAAGCCGGTGCGCAGGATACTGCTGCTATCGCCATGATGGCTGTCATCAAAAACGCAATCCACTTTCTCATTTCTATAATTCTCCCCTATGAAAAAATATACATTCAACAGCCAATCGCATATTCTCATCTGCTGTTGTGCCACAATGATATCGTATTTATTCCGTATTGTCAACCTCTGTCTGAAAAAAATCTTAATAATTTTCCTTTATTTCTCCCTCTTTTTGTTGTATAAATATACAACCATGTTCAAAAAAGAACCGCCTTCAAAGAAGCGGTTCTTCATAGAACAGTCTTATGAAACAGTCTGCAAGTCCTGCAGGATGTCCATGAACTCCTGACCCGTGATTGTCTCATGCGTATACAAATACTGGGCTAACGCATTCAGTTCTTTCATATGTTCTCTCAGCAGATTTTCGGCTTTATCATACTGTTTTTTTACTAGTGCTACAACCTGCTCATCGATCTGGGTTGCCGTATCCGGCGAACAGGCCAGAGAGGTATCGCCGCCCAAATACTGGTTATTCACCGTCTCCATCGCCACCATGCCAAACACATCGCTCATACCAAATCGCGTAATCATCGCTCTGGCCAGCTTGGTAGCCTGTTCAATATCATTGGACGCTCCCGTAGTGACGGAATGGAAGATCAGCTCTTCCGCCGCGCGCCCTCCGGTCAATGTGGCAATCTTATTTTCAATCTCTTCCTTAGTCATCAGGTTATGCTCATCTTCGTCCACTTGCATGGTATACCCTAGCGCACCGGAAGTCCTGGGAATAATCGTAATCTTAGTCACCGGCGCCGAATGCGTTTGCAAAGCGGCTACCAAGGCATGCCCAATCTCATGATAGGATACGATCATCTTTTCATGATCTGACAAAATCTTATTCTTCTTCTGATAACCGGCAATGACCACTTCCACACTCTCTTCCAAATCAGCCTGCGTCACAATATCCCGGCCTGAACGCACCGCGCGCAGCGCGGCTTCATTAATCATATTCGCAAGTTCCGCGCCCGAGGCGCCGGCTGCCGCCCTGGCAATCGCCAGAAAATCCACATCGGAAGACATCTTGACTTTTTTCGCATGCACCTTCAGAATCTCTTCTCGACCCTTCAGATCTGGAAGTTCTACCGGAATCCGACGGTCAAACCGGCCCGGTCTCAAAAGTGCCGGATCCAAAGAATCCGGTCGGTTGGTTGCCGCCAGAATAATAACACCCTTCTTCGCATCAAATCCATCCATCTCTGTCAGCAACTGATTCAGCGTCTGCTCCCGTTCATCATTCCCGCCAATAGAACCCACACCATCCCGTTTTTTGCCGATGGTATCAATCTCATCAATAAAAACAATACAGGGCGCCTTTTCGTTTGCCTGCTTAAACAGATCTCGAACCTTGGCTGCTCCCATACCCACAAACATCTCTACAAATTCGGATCCCGCGATTGAAAAGAAGGGAACATGCGCTTCTCCAGCAACAGCTTTTGCCAGCAATGTTTTACCGGTTCCCGGAGGTCCCACTAGGAGTGCTCCTTTCGGAATTGACGCACCAATCCTCGCATACTTCTCCGGATTATGCAGATAATCCACAATCTCTGTCAAAAGCTCCTTGGCCTCATCTTCTCCCGCTACATCCGAGAAACGAATTCCTTCCTCGGAGGGTACATAAACTTTCGCATTGCTTTTTCCAAAGGACATGGCGCCGCCCATTCCTCCACCCGCGCCGCCGCTCATCTTCTTCATCATAAATCGCATCAGGAGCTGCCCTGCCACGACCATGACCACAATCGGAAGTACCCAAGTCAATAAGAAACTCAGAATGGGAGACATCTGCTCAATAATAGGTGTGCCAAATTGAACAATTCCTGCGTCATACAGACGCTGTACCAGGAAAATATCATCCATCCGCCCTGTCTTATAGTAACGCGTCGGCGAATTTTTATCCGCAAAGATAATCTCTGTGTCGGTAACCTGAGCTTCTGATATATTGCCCGCATCGGCCATTTGCAAAAATACTCCGTAGTCCACTTCTTCTACTTGAGCGCTCAATGCTCTAGGAAACACAAGTGCATTGAGAAGCATCAGTACAATGAGCGCGATCGCATAGTAGAATATCAGGGGCTTTCTGGTATTTTTAACCTCTTTCATTCCTTCTCCACCTTTGCCTTCTCAAGAAGCTCACACAATTTTTGAAGACCATCATGAATCATCTTGCAAGTCTCCTCTGATTCTCCCTCCAAGATGTTCTCATAGTATTCTTCGATCGTCTTTCCGATCGTCTCCATGATTTTCGTGCCTTTATCTGTCAAACTTACTCGTACTACCCGTTCATCCATCAGACTGCGGCTACGTACCAAATATCCATCTTTCTCCATCTTCTTGCAGACGCTGGTGATATTGCTGCGCAGAATCTGCGTAGACTGACTCAGCTCTCCTACAGTCTGATTTTTCTTATGATACAATGCCGATAAAATCTTCATCTGCTGTGTGGAAATACCATATTGCTTACAGACAGGAGTAAAACTTTCTGTCACCAAAGTCTGTGCAAATCTCATGA
>CALBGL010000036.1 GCA_937892735.1 uncultured Clostridia bacterium
ACATGTCATTAACATGGCTACCTAAAGTAATTTACACACAATTTAGGACTTGACTAAATTGCGTCTTTTAGTTGCGTATAAAATGTGATATGGGGACGGAGATGTCCTCTATTTTATACACAAAGATGGGATTCTGGGGTGCGTTTTCGTGAAACTGCGCCAAACAGTTCTAAAAGGAATAGAATTCTTCGAAATTATACGCGAATGCGAAATCGATGACAGGCAAATCCTCAAACTGCGTATAAAATACACTGCAGGGATGGAAGTGCTCATTTTTTATACATAATCCGATAATGAGTCAATGCGCAATAAAAGAGATGCCTGGCTGTCAAAATAAATGTCGTGCCAATGATTTTCATCGGCACGACGCGCAAAGAGACAGTATTTAATTGGGAGTCTGATCATCCGTTTGAGGGGAGACCATATCTGCGGGGATGGAGTGCTCTGCAACATTTGTATCAGAAGCTGTATCTGTCGCTTGTGCGGCAGGTTCCAGATAACCGCAATCCGCTAGGATAAAACCGCAAATCTGTGCAGCAGCAGTAGGATCTACATAAAGTTCCTGTGCGGCCTGCATGCGTTCTCGCGTAGCTGCGTCATCCAAGAGCGTTCGCACCGCAGTTATATAGTCAGACTTTTTCTCGGGGACTAGAGCAAGACCATGTCGTTCAAAGAAGGAAGCATTCTGTGTTTCACAGCCCGGAATGGGATCCGTCAGGATCAGAGGCAATTTCTTGGAGGCTGCTTCCGTGGATGTGAGTCCGCCTGGTTTGGTCAGGAGAAGATCGGCCGCATCCATATAGAGACTTACCTGCTCTGTGTAGTTTACAATGAAAATATTTGGGTAAGCTGCCAGTTGCTTTTTTAATTTCTCTTGCATTTTTTCGTTATTGCCGCAAAGAATAACGAGACTCAGGCGAGTTCCATATTCTTTGCAGAGTTGAGTGGCCATCTGTCCCAGATGGCCGTAGCCCATGCTGCCGGACATGAGAAGAACCATGCGTCCTTCAATAGGCAGTCCCAGGGCCTGGCGAGCTTCTTTTTGATCCCGTCGAACGCCAAAGGTACGCTGTACGGGAATTCCCAACGGAACCAATTTTTCTCGGGGAATTCCCGAGCGGATAAATTCTCTTGACAATTCTCTATGCGGAATGAAGAAATAGTCAGGCTGCGTCTCTTCCCAGAAAGGAATGCAGGTATAATCTGTAGCAATTGCATAGGTACGCGCTGAAAGATTCTGTTTCTTTTTTAGATGAGTGATTGCTTCGGCAGGAAAGAGATGAGGCATTACTACGGCGTCAAAATGATTTTCTTCGATATATTGCCCAAGCTTTAGAGCGTATTTTCGATTAAACGCATATACAACGGATTTACGATGGGGGGAACTGATCCAATGGGCAATATTATAGGCCAATTGAAACAGTATAGGGGTCTTTGTCGTGACATTGATATAGATCGAAGAAGCCTGCTTCGAAGCGCGGGGACCGGCAAAGGATAGAGTATCCAAAAACTCACAGTCGATCCCACGACGATGGAACTCTTCGTATAAAGCCCTTCCAGCAGCATTATGACCGCCTCCGGTATTGCAGGAAAGAATAAGCACTTTCATAACCAGTGGATCCTTCTTTCTCGTAGATTTTATAGTACGCAAATATAGGATAGCACAGATTATAGGAAAATGCAAGAAATCTTAATACAATTGTAACAAAATTAAGAAGCCTTAATAGAAATTAAGATTCGAGCTGTCGTCCGAGAATGAGTGCTGCGGCAGAAGTCAGTTTGACATCACCGTCCGTGCAGATGACAGACTCTGGGGAGAGGAGGAATACAGCACCTGCGGTATCTCCCTCAGCGATAATGGGAAAAATGATCTCGCCGGCAAAATGTTTGGAGGATAAAGTCGGAACGGGAATTACAAAGTTCTTGTCTGTATTTTGGGCGGTAACACCGGTACGGTTTGAAATCAGCTGGCGCAGTTCAGGAGTAATCTCCTGACCCGTAAGATCTTTTTTATATTTTCCGGATGCGGCAATGATTCGATCCCGGTCACAGACACAGGCGGTGAGACCGCTCGTTTGAGCCAGAACATCGGCGATTTGAAGAGCCATATCTCCTAATTCACCGATGGGAGAGTATTTTTTCAGGATAATCTCGCCATTCTGGGCAGTGAATATTTCCAAGGGATCGGTCTGTCGAATGTGCAGAGTTCGACGAATTTCTTTAGGGATGACAATGCGTCCGAGATCGTCAATTCTTCGTACAATTCCAGTTGCTTTCATATAGATCTGTCTCCTTATGCTTATTTTAGAGTGATGGGGCTATTGTTTGAAAAAGGAAATGAATTTATTCTTGGGTGCAGGGAAAAGTTTGGGAGGCGCGGCAATTTGGGGCAAAAAAACGGTAAAACCGGGATTATTTTGCATTTGGCCCTTGACAAACCTAAGAAAAATGAGTATAAATAGGAATAGGACAGAGATAAGGGACTGGGATAGCCCACAGGGATGCAGAAAAAAGCATCTTTAAGGTTTTCGGATGATGCGTCCCTGTGCTTTGATCCAAATATTTTAAGGAGGAATTTTTACGATGAACAAGGCAGAACTTGTAGCCGCGCTGGCTGAATCCATGGAAGTGACCAAGAAGGATGCTGAGAAGTTTCTGAAGGCTTTCGAAGAAGTGGTGACCGACGAATTGAGAAAGGGTGGAAAGGTGCAGCTGGTTGGCTTTGGTACGTTTGAAGTCGGCAAGAGACCGGCACGTTCCGGTATCAATCCTCGTACCAAGGAAACGATCGAGATTCCGGCAGCGAACTCCCCGAAGTTCAAGGCTGGCAAGGCCCTGAAGGATGCCGTCAACGAAAAGTAAGACTAGATTAAGCGCCTGCGGAGAAATTTCCGGAGGCGTTTTGTTTTCTCGAAAGGAGGGAAGGGATGATGAGACTGGATAAGTATCTGAAAGTTTCGCGACTGATTAAGCGCCGTACTGTGGCGAATGAGGCGTGCGATGCGGGCAGAGTCTTGATAAACGGAAAAATAGCAAAGGCCAGCACCACGGTGAGAGAAGGAGATGTGTTGGAAATTCAGTTTGGAAACAGTACGCTGCGAGTAGAAGTATTGATGCTGACGGATACCACTCGAAAAGAGGACGCGAAAGAAATGTACAGACGACTTCCATAAGATTGGCATAATCTGGAGGCCCCCTTCATATATTGAACAAAGGAGCCGGATTCCGAATATGAACAGGGGGGATGTTAGGGTGGAAGGGATGTCGCCGCATCGACTGATCCTGGATAACCGGGCTCATATGGAGATCACGGGGGTATTGGATCTGCTCATGTTTGATGAGACGGAGATCGTATTGGAAACTTCTGCTGGAGTATTAAACATACGAGGGGATCAGCTGCATATGAATACGATGACGCTGGAGAAGGGGCTCCTGGTTCTGGCGGGAGATATTGCGGAGATCTTTTATGAAGACCCCGGAACGTTAAAGAAGCCAAAAACAGGGTTAATGAGCAAGTGGATAAAGGGCTGATAGAATGAATGACGCATGCAGATTCTTTTTGTTAGCCTGTTTGTACGGATTTGGAGCGTGTTTGGGCTACGATTTACTGCGGTTATGGCGCAGAATAATCCCTCACTCGCTCCTTTTCATTCATGGAGAAGATGTGCTGTTTTTTGGAGGCTGCGCCGCGATTTTTCTATATGGTGTTTGGAGCCAAGCACAGGGACAGCTGCGAGGATATTATTTTCTAGGGATCGTTTTAGCTGGTCTTGTATATGTATGGGGAGTTCATCCTCTCTTGCAGAAGCCGGTGCGATTCTTAAGGCGAATTCCGGTTAAAGTACGAAAAGACTGTAAAAGTTACGGGAAAAGTTTCGGAAAATGCAAAAAAAAGCATTGACGGATGACGAAAAATATTATATCATGGTAAGCATGAAAGCAAAAGGCGGGATATCATGTCGTATCAGAAGAAAAAGAGGCGCGGCATGGCAGCGAGGGAGCAAGCAGCAGGCAAAAAGCTGGGACATTCACTCAGAAACTTTTGTATCGCCGGTTTCTTTCTTGCTTTCGTGTTCGGGTGTTTTTTGCATCATCAGCAGCTGCAAGATCAGATTGCAGCCGTTCATCGGGAGACGCAGGCCGTAGAGTCTCAAGTGGACGAGGAATTAGAGAAACAGATTGATCTGAAGGCGAAGCAGAGCTATCTGCAGACTGACGATTATTATGCGCGGCTGGCACGTGAGCGGTTCCATCTTCTGAAAGAAGGAGAGCACATGTACGTTTTTGAGTAGGTACATCTTTTACCCGATATGGGGAGACGATGTACCCTTTTTGTATCTTCAAAGCGAAAAATGTCTGAAAATTTTTTGAGAGACCTCCCCGATTTTGACATCCTTTGTAGGACAAAACCTCTATAATAGGACGAAACGAGCTTCTTGGGGAGGTGTCTTATGGAAAGACTCAATAGGCTGCAGCATCAGGCGACGGAAAAAAGGAGCAGGACATGGATGCTGCCAGTCTGGGCAATGGATCTTTTGTGGAGCATACCGGCGTTATTCTTGACGAGGATCCCGGTCTTTCTGAATCTATATATTCTGGGACCGGCCTATCTTTGTCTGATGATGCGCAGAACGGCCAGGGGGCGCATGGGGACAATAGGGTGCTTGTTGGGTGTTTTCAGCATGTACCAGGAGCCGGATGCAGGAAAATATGGGATTTTGATTTTACTCCTTTGGATTACGGAAGAATGGCTTCATCACAGGGGAACTAGAGTCTCCGATATGGGGCATAGTCTTCTGGATGCTTTGATGCTACCCATTGCAACACTTTTATCCGCCTGGATTTTCCAAAGTAATTACTCCTTCCTTTTAATCATAGTAGAGACCGGTATGTTTTGGATTTGGATATTTTTATATCAAATGGGAGCAGATGCCATACAGCGAGGAAAAACAAATGGTCTGATGCTTTCTGAGGAAGAACAGACGATGGCGGTATCTGCTTGTTTAGGGACTTTCCTGGCAATTCTTCCCTGGGATGTGGCTTGGATGGCGCCGCTTCTTTTTTTGAACATGGTGGCTTCCTATGGCCGTGGGATTGGCTTCGGAATGGTAGTGAGTCTGCCCGCTGCGGCCGTATTGCGCATCCTAGGAGCGGCGGGAGAGAGTCTATTCGTTCTTTGTGTTTTGTGCGCCATTCTATGCAATTTTTTTCGAGAATTTGGAAGAGCCACAGTAGTGCTGGGAAATCTGGTAGGGGGAATCATGCTGCTGCTCCTGTATCAGGGACAGGTTGTACTGTGGGAGATCATAGCGCTTCTTATAGCGGGGCTTGCATTTTTATGGGTACCGACGGCCTGGTATGAGAAAAAGCTTTGGGGACCAGTATGGCAGGAAACCTCTGGGACTGCTCAGGTACGAACTATGCAGCAGCATGTGAATCAGATGTTGGCGCGAAGCGCAGCATCCATGGAAGAAATGGGAGAGGTGCTGCGAGAGACGACAGAGGAAGAGACGCTGGAAAACTTGGATACGAGCCGTATTTTTGAGGATCTGGCCGAGAGAGTGTGTGGAAACTGTCCCGATCGAAACCAGTGTTGGGGAGGATATTTCAGTGAAACTTATGAGACCATTGAGGCGATTATGGATGCAGCGCGGAGTAAAGGGATCATAGAGAAGAAGGATATTCCGTTATACTTTTTGAATCGCTGCCGTAACAGCGAAGAGTTTATTCGCAGAACAAATCGCCATTATGAGCTGTATCGTCTGAACCTGAGTTGGGAGAACCGGATGCGGCGCAGTGCTGCGATCACGGCGAATCAGCTTCATAATATGGCGGAAATGCTGCACAATATGAGAAATTATCTCTGTACGCAGCTGGAGATGGATCAAAGTCTAGGTCATAAGATGCAGGAAGAACTCATACGCGGGAATCTTCCGGTTTTGCGTACTCAGGTTCTGAAGGATCTGAAAACGGATCGATATACTCTGAATTTGCAGGTGCGGATAGGGCACAGCCAGAAGCTAAAGCATCAGTTAGAGGCACGCGTGGGATCCATGTTAGGACGTCCCATGCAGGTAGTGAATTCTCGAATGATCAGGCAGGGACTGTGGGACTGGCAGATGGAAGAGACTTGCCGCCTACGGGTAGAAAGCAGTGTTTTATCCAAGGGAAAAGAACGGGTTAACGGAGATAGTACCTGGATGGGACGACTTCCCGGAGGACGTTATGTCGCCGCTATCAGCGATGGCATGGGGATTGGCAGCCAGGCGGGTGGAGAGAGCGAACGGGCACTGCGGATTCTGCGTTTATTATTGGAAGCGGGAGCAGAGGAGGAAGAAGCGATCCGTCTGCTAAATTCTATGCTGCTGCTGAGTGGCGATGGAGAACATTTTTCTACGATTGATTTGGTGGTGATGAATCTCTATACGGGCAGCGTGCATATCGCTAAGGCAGGCAGTGCAGCTACCATTTTGAAAAAACAAGGTCGAATGCAAGTGTATCGCTCGGATAATGTCCCCGTGGGAATTATGGAGAAGGCCGAGTGGGAAGCCTTCCAGGATCATGTGGCAGAGGGAGACTGGATTGTCTTAGCTTCTGACGGCGTCTTTGATCAGCAACGAGATGGGGAAAGTGTGGAGCGTAAGATTCGAGGGATTATGCTGCGGCAAACAGAAGCTACCAGTGCAAAGATGGCGCAAAGTATCTATGATTCCGTCTGTACAGGATGGCAGCAGGAAGACGATATGACCATTATTGCCATTAAGGTGCAAGGCAACGCGGGAGGATAAGGAGGCTTGTGGTTTTTATACGGTGATACGCGATGGCGGTTCCAAAGTGTCTTGAGACGATGATACCATGCGACATGTAGTATCATCAGAATCCAGGGTTTAGGGACTCAGCAACGGCAAAACGCCCTGAGGTGATGATACATTGCGGCGCATAGTATCATCAAAAAACAGGGTTTAGGACCTTAGCGACGGCAAAACGCCCTGAGGTGATGATACATTGCGGCGCATAGTATCATCGAAAACCAGGGTTTAGAGCCTCAGCGACGGCAAAACACCCCGAGGTGATGATACATCGCGACGCATAGTATCATCAAAAACCAGGGTTTAGGGCCTCAGCGACGGCAAAACACCCTGAGGTGATGATACATCGCGACGCATAGTATCATCGAAAACCAGGATTCTAGACTGGGGCTGTGAAAGAACAGCCCTTTCTCATTGCTTGCTTTTTCACAGAGGGCATGGTACAATAGGCGTGGTTTGGCAGTCTGTAATAATAGGAAAGCGATAGAACCACGCCTTGAGATGGTTGCCAAAGGGCGCCCATCTCGTCTGCGAGGAGAGGAGGAAAACGCATGGAGATCACGCGGGAGGTCAGATTGTTTTTAGAAAAACGTGCAATCAGCGAAAAGGATTGTCTTTTAGTTGCGCTCTCCGGAGGACGGGATTCTATGTGTTTGCTTCATATTTTAATAGAATTAAGAACGCAAATGGGATATCAGTTGCGGGCGATGTATGTACATCATGGTTTGCGGAAAGAAGCGGATGAGGAAGCGGTTTGGCTGGCAAAATGCTGCGAGGACTGGGAGGTCCTCTTTTCGGTAAGAGAGGTGGATGTACAGGAAAGAGTCGAAAGGACAAAGGAGTCTATAGAAGAGGCAGCGCGCAACCTACGATACCAGGCCTTATTGGAAGAGAGCGCACGATGGGGCGCGTGGATTTTGATGGCACATCATGCTCAAGATCAAGCGGAGACGGTTTTGCTGAGACTCCTTCGAGGGAGCGGTCTGCGTGGACTGAGCGGTATGATGGAGCAGAGAGAGATAATTCTCAGACCTTTATTGAAGATTGCTCCAGAAGAGATCACAGATTATATGAAACAAAAGAATCTGTCCTATCTGCAGGATGTTTCCAATGACGATATCAAATATACGCGCAATTGGATACGGCACCGGTTGCTGCCGCTTCTGGAAGAAAAGAATCCGGCTATTCAGAGAAACTTATGTGAGCTGGCGGAACAGGCACGACAGGATGAGGCGTACCTAGAAACCATTGTGGATACTCTATTTAGGGAAGCATATGATGGAGCGGGATTGGCTGTTTCGATTGTACAGAAACAGCCGGACGCACTGCAAGGAAGGTTGCTGCTGCGTTTTTTGCAGAAGGAGGGGGGAATCCGTAATGTGGGAAGGGTGCATATTCAGATGCTCAAAGACTTATGTCGTGGGTCGGGAAGTGGAGAGAGCATACTGCCAGGAGGACGGATTTTCTGCCGGCAGTACGACAGGCTTTTGCTGAAAAAGACGCAGAGCAGCCCGTCGGCATACTGCAGAGAACTGATCCCGGATGGTCAATGGAAGGATACGCCCTGGGGACGGTTTCGAGTGAGGGAGATGAGGAATCCTTTTCAACATTTTCAGCAAATCCCAGATTTACCGTATACAAAATGGCTGAATTGTGATACAATCACAGAACAGTTTGTTGTACGCACGCGGAATTCAGGCGATTATCTGGGAGTTCGCGGCGGACATCAAAGCCTGAAAAAATACATGGTGAATGCTAAGATCCCCAGAGAAACACGGGACCAGGTGGCGTTGGTGGCTTCCGGTTCCCATATTTTGTGGATCGTAGGCCATCGCATTAGTGAAGAAGCGAGGCTTACCGAACATGTGAAACGGGTCGTGTGCATAGAATATGATCCTAAAGAAGAGGAGGAGAACAATTGCAGGAACCCAGAAGAAATGGAATGAAGGGCATCGGGTTATATTTTGTTACTATCCTGATTCTCCTGTTGATCCTGATGATGGTTTGGAATCAGGTCGGGCAGCAGGAGGTATGGCTGAGCGATCAGGAGGCAAAATCCCTTTTAGAGGCAGGATCGATTGAGAGGATTGAGATCGAGCCGATACGCGTCGGCAACGGAGAATCTGGCCGAGCGGTATTCTACTTAAGGGGAACGAATGGCGGACAGACTGTTCGTTACTTCTTTGTGTCGAATGTCGAGACATTCCGCGACATGCTCAGCAGTTCTTATGAGAGCATTCCTATCTATAGCCAGCCATTGGAGGAAGACAGTATTTTAGTACGGATGCTTCCGTATCTGATGGTGCTATTGGTGGGGATTGTCGTGTTGGTCATCGTCAACAGCCGCGCGCAGGGCGGCGGTAGCGGCGGCGGAAAAATGATGAACTTTGGCCGCAGCCAGGCAAGAATGATCACAAAGGCCAATAATCCGGTGACATTTCAGCATGTAGCCGGATCTTATGAAGAGAAGGAAGAAATGCAGGAGATCGTGGATTTCCTGAAAAATCCGGTGCGTTTTTCGGCATTGGGAGCCAGAATCCCCAAGGGGGTGATTCTTGTAGGTCCTCCGGGAACCGGAAAAACATTCCTGGCCAAAGCTGTGGCTGGTGAGGCAGGTGTTCCCTTTTTCAGCATTTCTGGATCTGATTTCGTGGAGATGTTTGTCGGTGTCGGTGCTTCCCGTGTGCGAGATCTGTTCGATCAGGCGAAACGTCATGCGCCCTGTATTGTCTTTATTGATGAGATTGATGCGGTGGGACGCCGCAGAGGAGCTGGATTGGGCGGTGGTCATGATGAACGAGAGCAGACGCTGAATCAGCTGTTAGTCGAGATGGATGGTTTTACTGTCAATCAGGGTGTCATCGTGATGGCGGCTACAAACCGAGTCGATATTCTGGATCCGGCTCTTCTGCGTCCGGGACGTTTTGATCGACAGATTGTGGTGAATCGGCCAGACATCCAGGGCCGTAGAGAAGTGCTTAATCTTTACGCCAAAGGAAAGCCGATGGGAGATGATGTGGAGCTGGATTCGATTGCGAGAATCACAGCGGGATTTACGCCGGCAGATCTGGAAAATCTTCTGAATGAGGCGGCGATTATGGCGGCCAGAAGTAAGAAATCCTATATTTCTATGGCAGATGTGCAGGCGTCTCTCGTTCGAGTCGGTGTAGGCGCCGAGAAGAAGAGCCGCCGTATTTCGGAGAAGGAGAAGAAGATCACGGCTTATCATGAAGTAGGGCATGCGATCCTGCATCATCTGCTGCCGGAATTGGATCCTGTGCATGCTATCTCGATTATTCCGACTGGTATGGCCGGCGGTTATACCATGTCTCTGCCGCAGGATGACAGTATGTACTGGAGTCGTTCGGAGATGAAGGCGGAGATGGCGGGGCTTCTGGGCGGCCGTGTGGCTGAAGAGATTATTTTCCAGGATGTGACGACGGGGGCTTCCAATGATATCGAGCGAGTCAGTGAGATCGCCCGTGGCATGGTCACCAAGTATGGCATGAATGAAACACTGGGTCCTTTGCAGTTTGGCGAGCAGGACGAAGAAGTGTTTTTGGGAAAAGAAATCGGTCACGCGAGAAACTACGGCGAGCAGATTGCCGATACGATTGATCGTGAGGTCAAGAAGCTGGTCGATGAGGCATATGGTGTGGCAAGACGCATTCTGGAGGAAAATATGGATATCCTGCATAAGGGGGCTTCTCTGCTGATGGAGAAAGAGAAGATCACCGGCGCAGAATTTGAGGAGTTGTTTCAGTCAACATGATGGAGAGTACAAGATCCACTGGCCAGGAGGAGAGAATCCTTCTGGCCATGGTCAGTCAATATACGGATAAATATTTTTGGAATGAGAACTTGGGCGTGTTACCGGAGGAAGTCCGCAAAGAAGTCCTGGTTCTTCTTATCATGATCACCGAAGAAGCAGGCGGAATTACTGTGTTGGGGTTCGAGGAGAATGGAGAGGTCTATTTGGCCAGCACCTGCGAGGAAGGGGATCTAGGATACGATGAAATCAGCGCCGGTCTCCTGATTCGGGAGGTAGAGAGAGAACATCGGGATCTTCTGGAGCAGCTTTCAGAGTGGTACCGTAAGGTGGTCAAAAAGTTGTGATGAGAATCGGGGAGCTAAACCTGGGACAGGGCGTATATCTGGCGCCGATGGCAGGCTATACGGACAAGAGTTTTCGCAGAATCTGTAAACGGATGGGATGCGATGTGGTTGTGACAGAAATGGTCAGTGCCAAAGCCTTGTCCTATAATAATGAGAATACCTGGAAATACTTGGACGTCGCTTCAGAGGAAGCACCGGTGTTTGTGCAGCTGTTTGGTTCGGATCCGGAAATTCTGGCATCCCAGGCTGCGCGAATTGAGACGCGATTCTCGGGCATTGATGTGAATATGGGGTGCCCGGCTCCTAAGGTGTTTCGCAATCACGAGGGCTCCGCACTGCTCAGGGAGCCGGAGACAATCTATCGGATCATAAAGTCCATGACGGATGCCGTGCGTGTGCCAGTTACGGTCAAGATCCGCAAGGGAATCCAGGAGGATAATCTGGCAGTAGAGGCTGCGCTTGCGGCTCAGGAGGGCGGCGCGAGCGCGATAGCGGTTCATGGACGTACGGCGGCCCAGATGTACAGTGGTCACGCGGACTGGGATGTGATCCGACAGGTAAAGGAAGCGGTGTCGATCCCCGTGATTGGAAACGGGGATATTCATAGCGGAGAAGATGCCGTTCGGATGAAGGCGCAGACGGGGTGTGATGGCATCATGGTAGGCAGAGCCGCTCGGGGAAATCCATGGATTTTTCGAGAGATTCAGGCTGCGCTTTCCCGGGAGCCGGCGCCGGAACCGCCAGGCTGGGAAGAGTTGCGCCAGACGATCCTGGAGCATGGGCGTATGATCTGCGAGGAAAAGGGAGAGTATACCGGCATGCGGGAGATGCGTGCGCATATGGGATTCTATATTCGGGGATTCAGGGGTAGTAGCCGTCTCAGAGGCGCTATGCAGCACTTATCCAGTTATCAGGAAATGGTAGAGCTCATGAAGGCTTTCCCATCGGATGGCAGAATTAAGGATTGACATTTTCTAGACATTACTATATAATATGGAACAATTGATTGGAATCAAGGCAGGCGGGGTGTGAGAATATTTCATGCGCCGCCCACTGGATTGAAAGGAAGTAAGAGTATGGAACAGAAAGTGGTTTTAACATTCGAAGGACTGCAAAAGTTAGAGGCAGAGCTGAATGATTTGAAGATTAGTAAGAGAAAAGAAGTAGCGCAGAAGATTAAAGAAGCCAGAGCGCAGGGCGATCTTTCGGAGAATGCGGAGTATGATGCAGCGAAGGATCAGCAGGGAGAGATTGAAAGCCGGATCTCAGAACTGGAAAAGATGCTGCGGAACGCGGAAGTCATCGATGAAGACGATGCCCAGGAAGGAAAAGTGTCTCTGGGAAACAAGGTGCGTTTGTTTGATATGGAGTTTGAGGAGGAGCTGACATACACGATTGTCGGCTCGACAGAGGCGGATCCGGCGGAGGGCAGAATTTCTAATGAATCACCGGTCGGCAAGGCTCTATTAGGCGCGCAGGAGGGCGAAGTGGTTAAGGTAGAGGCGCCCCAGGGAGAGATGTGTTTTAAGATTTTAGAGATTTCACGTTAATAACAGGAGAGGATGAGGCGAATGCAGGATACAGAGAATAGCAGTATGTCCCAGCAGGAACTTTCGGAGGTTCACAGGCTCCGCCGGGAAAAGCTTGCGGAGCTGCAAAATAACGGACAGGATCCCTATCGGGTGACCAAGTACGAGGTCAGCGCGCATAGTCAGCAAGTGATCCAGAATTTTGAACAGATGGAAGGGCAGGAGGTGGCTCTGGCAGGACGCCTGATGAGCAAGCGTGTAATGGGGAAGGCTTCCTTCTGCCATATGCAGGATGAACAGGGTCAGATTCAGATCTATGTCCGCAGGGATGAGGTTGGAGAGGAACCATATGCCTTTTTCAAAAAAATGATTGATGTAGGGGATATCATAGGAGCACGCGGTACCGTGTTCAAGACGCAGAAAGGAGAGATTTCCATCCATGTGGAGGAAATCCGGCTCCTTTCTAAGAGTCTGAAAATGCTGCCGGAGAAGTATCATGGACTGAAGGATGTGGAGCTTCGCTACAGACAGCGTTATGTGGATCTGATTGTGAATCCGCAGGTGAAGGATACTTTTGTCAAGAGAAGCCAGATCATTCAGGAGGTTCGCCGCGTATTGGACGAGAAGGGCTTCCTGGAGGTGGAGACGCCGGTACTGCATATGATGGCAGGCGGTGCGGCAGCTCGTCCGTTTATTACGCATCACAACGCGTTGGATATTGACATGTATATGCGTATCGCGTTGGAACTGCATCTGAAGCGTCTTATCGTAGGCGGATTTGAGCGTGTCTATGAGATCGGGCGCGTGTTCCGTAATGAGGGAATTGACATTCGTCATAATCCGGAATTTACATTATTAGAGCTGTATCAAGCCTATACCGATGTCTATGGTATGATGGATATTACAGAAGAGATTTTCCGAAGCGTGGCTCATCGTGTCTGCGGCGGCGGAAAAGTACAGTATGGAGATCTGGTAGTGGACTTCGACCAGCCCTTTGAGCGAATCAGTATGGTAGACGCAGTCAAAAAATATGTGGGGGTTGATTTCTCTAAAGTGGAGACGCTGGAAGAAGCGAGAGCGTTGGCGGATCAATATCATGTGGAATATGAGCCGCATCACGGAAAAGGGGATATTCTGAACGGTTTTGTGGAAGAATTCGTAGAAGAGAAGCTACAGCAGCCGACCTTTCTGATGAACCATCCGGTGGAGATTTCTCCGCTGGCGAAGCGGTGCCCGGAGAATCCGGACTATACGGAACGATTTGAGCTCTTTATCGGCGGTGGTGAATATGCGAACGCGTTCTCAGAGCTGAACGATCCGATCGATCAGAGGAAGCGTTTTGAACATCAGGCGGCACTAAAGGCTGCGGGAGACGAAGAAGCTACGGGGGTAGATGAGGATTTCCTGAACGCGCTGGAGTATGGCATGCCTCCTACCGGCGGACTGGGAATTGGCATGGATCGTATGATTATGCTGATGACGAATAGTGTTTCGATTCGGGACGTGCTGCTGTTCCCGACGATGAAACCCAGGGAAGACTAAGAAGAATTCAGCGGAGATTTCCTGAAAGTTTTATTAAGTTCCAAAAAAAAACTGGCGAAATCCGCTGGGGTGTGGTATGATAGAAACTGGGGATCTTAGTTTATGGAAACTTGGATCGGTGGTCTAATTTCAAAGTAGAGGATGTGAACGGATTGGTCAATGAGTATAAAATCCGGGCAATGACCCAAGCTGCTTTTTATGAAGGCAGCCATCAGTATCGCCGGGATTTCTTCGTGAAACGCTATTACAAGGCAGATTACATTGCACTCAATCGTTTTATTACCAAAGCCTGGATGACCCTGTTTTATGCGATTGCCCTGTTAGCCTATATATTCCAGCAGGTGTATGTGGAGAACGTGGATCTTTTGCATTATGACTATCAGGGGTTCGTGATCAAGAATGTGGTGTTATACTTGGCCATCAGTATCGGAATTTCGCTTGTCACTTCAGCAGTGTATGGGAGTCGGTACGCGAAGGCAGAGAAGAGGATGGATCAATATTTCAAGAAGTTGGATCAAATTGATCGTTATCCATCGTAAGCACCCGTTTAGGCTAAACAGATATGAGGTATAATTCTATGAAAACGATTTATCAGATACGTGGCGTGATCTGCCGGTTTTTCATGCAGTATGAATTGATTGTAAAGGTTTTGCTGAAATTCTGTGCCTACCTGTTTATTTTTCGACAGATCGCGGGATGGGATGGATTTTCTTCGGCGGGTGTTCTGAATGCATTTTCGGTGCATATGTTACTGGCACTATTGTGCGTGCTGTTGCCTTCACGGTTTGCGGTGTTTTTCTCTTTTGGGATCATTATTTATAATATTTATCAGGTTTCTTTATGGGGAGCCTTGATGGCCGCAGTGATTCTGTTGGTTTTGTATGTCATGGTAGCTCGTCTGTGCCCCGATGAGACAATTTTGGTGATTCTGTTGCCGTTGGCCATGAAATGGAATATATTCATGGTGGTTCCGTTGTTTGCGGGCTTGTATATGGGGGTATTTTCCATCATTCCGTTGGTGGGCGGTGTATTAATATGGGGGATTCTGCGGATTCTTCCAGCTTTTCTGTCTTTTAATGAGACCGAGTTGGAGCAATTGCCGGCGGCTCTTTCCGATACGGCAAACTATATCATCGATCAGTTGATTCGTAATGAAAATCTGATCTTTATGATGGTGCTTTGTATCGGAGTTGTACTCGTGATCTATCTTTTGAATAAGATCAATATGAACTATATGCGCTATATTTCTCTGGCAGTGGGAGCCATGGTAGGCTTGGTGTGTCTGATTGTCGGCCGTGTAGTTGGGATGACGGATATGGGGATTTTATCCGCGTTGTTTGTTCCGGTTTTATCGCTGGCAGTCATGGTCGTAGTGGAGTTTTTCCATATGGCGCTCAATTATAAAATGGCTCAACGGCTGACCTTTGCCGACGATGAGTATTATTATTATGTGCAGGCGGTTCCTAAGATTCTAGGGATTCGGAATAAGACAGAAGTAAAGAAAATCACGGGACATACGGAACCGATAGAACCTGTGGCGCAGGAAGCAGCAGAACCTGTGGCGGAGTCAGAAGCGGAGCCGGTCATGCAGTCATCTCCTATCACCGAGCAGATTATGCATACGACGCAGAAGATCGGGGAATTGTTCACGCAGATGGGTGATAAGGCGAAAGGCCTGTGGGGACAGATTAAGGAAAAACAGGCTCAGAATGAAATGAAAAAGCAGGCAGAGCGGCAAAAAGAAGAGGGGCAGGAGCTCTCCCGAGAGGAATTTATGACGGAAGAGACGATGTCGGGGCAGGAAGTCAATTCTGCGGCTCCAGCCCGGCAGGATGCCGAACAGGAGCCTGATGTCAGCGATGATCAGGACAGTTTTTTTGCGGAGCAGATCCCTACATCGGATAGTGTGGAGGAGCTGGCTAAGCGTACCGGATGGTCGGATGAGACGATCAAGGATTTCTTTGCCGGATTGGATCTGGATATCAAAGAGGCAGAAGACGATAAGGATCCGAACAAGCAATAAGTAGTGATATCGAGGGCTGCCCCAATAAGGCAGCCCTTATGACGTTGGATACAAAAGAGAAGTACACGGGGCAAATAGAAATGAGGTGACGTGGGATGAGTTGGTTGGATCAGGTGATGGAATGGATACAGACGAGTACAGGAATCACCTTTATGCCGAAGCTGGGTTGGATTGATCTTTTGGACATTCTGTTTGTGGCATTCCTTGTGTACCAGATTCTGGTGTGGTTTCGCATGACGAGGGCTTGGACGCTGTTTAAAGGAGTAGTGCTGCTTGTGGTTGTTGCCTTGGCGGCTTCCATGCTTCGTATGAATATGACATCTTGGCTTCTGCAGAATACGATGGTGTACGGTGTATTGGCTCTGGTTATCATATTCCAGCCAGAGATTCGAAGGGCGTTGGAAAGATTGGGGCATGGCGGACTCTTTTCGATTCTCAGCAGTGATGAGGGCGGGGATAAGGTATCGAAAGAAACGGTCAAACAGATTGCGGACGCGATGGAGCAGATGGCCGCTGTGAAGACGGGAGCGCTGATTGTAGTAGAGCAAGAAGTCGGACTCGGTGAATATGAGCAGACGGGGATTGCGGTGGATGGCATTGTCACCTCCCAGCTTCTGATCAATATCTTTGAGAAGAATACCCCACTGCACGATGGAGCGGTGATTATTCGGGATAATCGGATTGTATCTGCCACGTGCTATCTGCCCCTTTCCGATAACATGAACATCAGTAAGGCGATGGGAACACGGCATCGAGCCGCATTGGGGCTCAGTGAGGTTTCCGATGCTAGGATTTTTGTAGTTTCGGAAGAGACGGGATCCATGTCTATGGCACAGGGCGGGAAGATTACAAGAGAGATTGATCGTGATTTTATCTTAAACCAGTTTCAGTATAAAGAGGGACAGGCAAAGAAAACGTCCGTATTGCGCAGAAAGATTCATCTGCGTAAAAGCAAAGGAGGAAAGAAGAAATGATCGATTTTCTAAAGAAATTCTTCTCCAAAAACCTGTTGCTGAAGGCATTTTCTCTGGTGTTTGCGTTTCTTTTATGGCTTGTAGTCGTCAATCAGCTGGATCCAGTGACAAATCAGACGATTTATAATGTACCGATCACGATTGAAAATGAGGATTATTTTACGGAACGCAATCAGTATGTTACTGTAGACTCAGAATTATCGGTGAATGTGACAGTGAGCGGAAGACGATCGGTTGTGGAGAAATTGACGGCGGACAATTTTACCGCTACGGTAGATTATATGGAGGTGGAACCCTCTGCTGGCCGCGGCCAGGTTCGATGTGTCAGTACGAATCGCAGCGTGACTATTCAAGACCTGAGTCAATCCTACATACAACTCACGGTAGAAGATATGGTGAGTAAAGAGATTGCTGTGGAAGTACAAACGGAAGGAACCCCTGCGGGGGGATATCTGGTCATAGAGAATGATCCTTACACGGTGGCAGAACCGAGTACTGTGACAATTCAGGGGCCAGAATCACAGGTATCCATGATTCAATCCGCGATTGTCACGATGGATGTCGAGGGCGCGACAGAGGAAGTATCCGGGCAGGGGAAAGCGATCGAGTTCCTGAACGCAGACGGAGCGATCGTAAACCTGGATGATTATCCGAATCTTCAGATCTCTGCGAAGCTGATGACAGAATTGACATTGCCGGTATATACAGTCAGAACAATCTCCATCAATCCGGTAGAGATCATTGAGGATCCGAACAGTGATTATACGGTAAAAGGACAAAGGATGTCGGTGGATTCCGTCGAGATCTATGGACCTGCCGATGTGCTGGCTAAGATGGGAACGCTGACTCTCAATTCGGTCATGACGCAGGGGCAGACGGGAGATTTTCAATATACGTATGATCTTTCGTCTGTATGCGCGAGTCTGTCGAAACAGTATCAGGCGAATATCGGATTGGCCGAAGGAAGTCCCCGCGAGGTGGTTCTGACAGTGGAATTGGTGCAAAAGGTCACGAGACAGTTCACGCTGAGTATATCGAATTACAGTTTTGTGAATCAGGTGGAAGGAAAAACATACCAACTGACCGAAGGATACCAGACGCTGACGGTGAAAGGCAGCGCGGAAGCGTTGGAGAATATGACAGCGGCGAATATTCGGGGCGAGTTAGATGTGAGTCAATATACGGAAGAGGGAACCTATGACGTGGCAGTGATTTATACGGTGCCGGAGGGCGTTACGGCAGTCGATCCGCCGGAGACGCTTCCGGTGAAGGTGATAAGCGGAACAGACCAATGAATAAGAAAAAAGACGGAGATTAGGGGAGGAAATACAGGTGCCTAAGTTTTACAAGAAAGGCGCGATGGATTACGTGCAGTCCCATTGGGGCAAGGATTTTACGGAGCGTCTGCTGGAGGAACTGAATTTTCGGGATCTGGAAGATTTTTTCGTTTCTATGATGAAACGGGCGGACTGGATTCTGGATGATCAGACATGGAACGATATGGAATTGAATCGTGTATATTGCAAGCTGAACCGGACTTATACCAGTCAGGGACAGCAGATGCTGTATAACATGCTGCGGACGCTTATCTTTGATGAGGAGGAACTGAAACGTAGAGATCGCGTGATCGAGTTCTTTCAGCACAATCGCGAAGCGCGTGATAAGATTTCCTGTCTGTTGTTCTTTTTGGGGAAAATGGAGTATGACGGCACGGCTTCTCTGTTGTTTAAGGGAGTTCCTAAGCTCCCGGATTATGCCAGCTGCGCGAATGGCTTGGCCATTGCCATGGGCGTGGCGATCCTGTCGATTCCTTTTTTCAATCTAACGGGACTGATGGCAACGATCATCATGTTTGTTGTCAATACAGTGTTTCATCAAAAGCTCAATTTGAGCACAGAGGCTACCATGCCTGGCGTGCGGAATATCGCGCGGATGCTGACGGTGGCGGAGGAAATGGGCAATATGCAAATCCCGCAGTTAGAGAAGCATTATAACAGTTTCTTCCGCAAGTGTGTCAAGAAGTGTGAGATTATTAAGAAAAAAGCGGGTCGTTTGGGAATTGGCGGTGGGGATCCTACGGGTATTTTTGAGTACATCAAGATCCTGTTTTTGACAGAAGACCGCGCATTTATTCGCTGCCTGAACTATGTGGAGCAGGAAGCGCCGGTGTTGCGTGTACTGTATCGGAAGCTAGGAGAGATGGATGCCTTGTTATCCGTGGCCTCTTTCCGCAGAGGTTTGCGTCGAGTCACCAAGCCCGTCTTTGTAGAGGATCCCCGGTATTTTCATGCGGAAAACATTGTGCATCCGTTGTTACCCCAGGGAGTTCCCAATACATTAGAGATTCAGGATGGCAATGTGGTGATTACCGGGTCGAACATGTCCGGCAAATCCACATTTCTCAGAACCTTAGCTACCGGTGCGGTAATGGCGCAGACATTTTATACGGTGGTGGCGGACAGCTATACGGCGTCTTTCTTTAATGTGCTGACGTCCATCAGTCCGAGCGATGATCTGATGGAGGGGAAGAGTTATTATATGGCGGAAGCAGAAGCACTGCTCCGTATGGTGCAGGTGCTCGACGAGAACCGCACGTCGCTGCTGCTCATTGATGAGATCTTCCGGGGAACTAATCCCATTGAGCGTGTGGCCGCGGCTTCGGCGCTCTTGGCCTATCTGGCTCGGCATAATACGATGGTGATCGTGGCCACGCACGATATTGAGATCACCCAGAAGGTGAAGGACTTGTATGACAGTTACCATTTCAGCGAAAATGTCACCAAGGAATCTCTGGATTTCGACTATAAGCTGAAGCCGGGGATCTTGCGAGTACCGAATGGTATTCGTATCCTGGAATATTTGGGGTACCCGGAGGAGATCACAGACGAAGCATTCCGGGAGACCGGTTATGTAGGGCTTACGGCTTCGGATGAGGTGGTGGAGCCAGAAGCCGAAGATGGAAAGGGGGACACACAGAATGAATAAAAAATCTTTACAGGAAATGATGCCGCTTTCCGATGTGCTGAATCGGGACATCGTGTGCGAATGCGGAAAGACACATCGGGCCGATATCGACGCGGTCGTCATCGGCAGAGGTGCCATCGAGTATGTGCCGCAGCTTCTTCAAGAGCATGGAATGCATACGGTGATGATCTTGGAAGACACGCATACCTTTGAGGCGGCAGGTAAGCAGGCAGCAGATCTGATTCGTGAGGCCGGAATGACCGTTTACGAGATGGTATACCAGCGCGAGGAAGGATGGGTCACGGCAGATGAATGGGCCATGGATGAAGGCGCATCCTTCTTCAATGCCTGCGAGATCCGTCCGGATGTGATCATTTCTGTGGGATCCGGAACGATGAACGATCTGGGCAAGGTGATTGGGAAAATGGTAGGGGCGCCGCAATGGATCATTGGAACAGCAGCGTCGATGGACGGATATGCTTCTACCGTGGCCGCGTTGGTGCGCAATAATCTGAAAGTCACAGAATACTATGATCCGCCCAAGGTCATCATCGGGGATACGGCGATTCTGGCGAAGGCACCTCGTGCGATGACGCTGGCTGGAATCGGCGATATGGCCGCAAAGTATAATTCGGGTTTGGACTGGCGCCTGAGCCACCTGATTACGGGAGAATATTACTGCGAGTTTGTGGCGAATGCCATGCTTCAGGTGACAGATCAGATCATGGATCTGGCGCTTACGGCGCCGGAAGAAGGTGAATTTGGCGATGACTTGCTGGAACGTCTGATGGAGGGCTTGGTGCTGTCTGGCGTTTACATGAGCTACATGGGTTCGTCCCGAGCGGCTTCTGGTTCTGAGCATCATTTTTCCCATTTCTGGGAGATGTGGCTGCAACTGAATGGCAAGCCCGCAATTTACCATGGTACGAAAGTGGGCGTGGGGACTCTGATCATGGATAAGTTATACCGGGAGTTCCTGCACCTTGATATCGAAGCTCGCAGAGTCATTCCTAGACTGCAGAAGTTTGATGTGGAGACCTATAAAAAGACGCTGGCAAAGGTATATGGCGCTGCCGCGCCTGGAATCCTGGCAGATTATCATTACGATGCAGAGGAAAGAATCAAACGCCTGGGGATCATTCTGGAAAACCGCAGAACGATCAACGCGATGATTCGGGAGACATTGCCGTCTCTGGATAAGATGAAAAAGGCCATGGTGCATGTAGGCGCAGTGATGGACTGGACGGGATTGCCCTTCATTACCGGGGAAGTGGCGCTTGAAGCATTGCTGTATTGTAAAGAGATGCGTCCCCATTATACGCTACTGCAGATGCTGCAGGATACGGGTGTCAATGTGCGTAAATTCGCGCCGCTTATGACGGAGAACGGGTATCTGCGTCTGGATCAGATTCAGATGCGGGATCCGTTTGTTCTTCCTGTGCCGGAAGAGAAGAAATATTATTTATTCGGTACCACCGATCCCAGTTGTTGGAAGGGCCCTTTCTACGGGTTTGACTGTTTTGTCAGTGAAGATCTGGAGCATTGGCAAGGGCCCATTGCCGCGTTTCGTCCCAGGGAAGATTTCTGGGCCAGCCGTAATTTCTGGGCGCCGGAGGTTCACAGATATCGGGGCAAATTCTATATGTTTGCCACCTTTGGAACAGAGGGGCAGTATAAAGGTACGCAGATTCTGAAGGCGGATAAGCCAGAGGGCCCTTATGAGCCCATATCGGACGGACCAGTCACACCGAGGGACTGGGATTGCCTAGATGGAACTTTTTATCTGGATCGGAAGGGACAGCCTTGGATCGTCTTCTGCCATGAATGGACGCAGGTGATCGACGGAGAGATTGTGGCGATGCCACTCAAGAAAGATCTGACAGCGCCGGCGGGAGAGCCGATCAAACTTTTCAGCGCTTCAGAAGCTTCCTGGGCAGCGGGACGTCCCTGGAAGGAACGGCATCCGGAGAGTGATTCCGACGCGTTGAGCTATGTGACTGACGGGCCATTCCTCGTGGAAGAGGGCGAAAAGCTGATCATGCTCTGGTCCGGTCGCGGCCCCAAGGGATACGCCATGGGCTCTGCCTATTCCGCCGATGGAATCCTGGGAGTCTGGAAACAGAACAAGCATCTGGCATTCCAGGAAGACGGCGGGCATGGTATGGTCTTCAGGACTTTTGAGGGGCAGCTTTTGATGACCGTGCATCAGCCCAATCAGACGCCGAACGAACGGCCGAAGTTCTTCCCGGCGAAGGTGGCAGACGGAGAGATCCTGTTGGAAAAGAGCCGTAAAAATGCAGTGAAGGCAAAGAAGACGGCGGCAGGAAAGCCTGTAGTGAAGCCGGCTGTTTCGGCTCAAGAGAAGCCTGTGGTTTCCGAAGGACAGAAGAAGGGAAAGACAGACGCACCGGTACGCGTGACGCAGGATATGCCATATTGGTTGTTGTAAGAAGTATGGAAGAGGAAAAGCGGCATACCGTCTCTGTCCGGCAGATGGTGGAATTCATCTGTCGGGCAGGGGACTTGTCGAGCGGTCGTTTCGGGGATAGTCTGCAGCGGGCGCTGGAAGGGACTCGAGTGCATCAGAAGCTGCAGAAAAAACGTTCTGGCGCTTACGAGAGTGAGGTGCCGCTGAAAATACAGGAAGTGTTGTCCGACGGCCTGATCCTGCAGGTGGAGGGAAGGGCCGATGGGATCGAGGAATATCCGGGAAAGGATGTTCCTGCCTACATCGAGGAAATCAAGTCCACCTATGCCCCGGCGGATCGGCTTTCATTCTCCTTTGAACCGACTCACCGGGGACAGCTATTGTGTTATGGATATATGCTGTGTAAGCTGCGAAGCTGGGAGAGGGTGCGTCTGCGCCTCACCTACTACCAGATGGAAGCAGAGGAAGAACACGCGTTTGAGGAAGAGTGGGAGTTTCCCGCACTGGAATTGTTCTTTCATGGAATCCTGGAAGAGTACGCGAAGTGGATTCGCTGGCAGGACGCGCATCTTGCAGAAAGGCAAGAGTCCCTGCAGGCACTCGCCTTTCCGTTTCCGCAATATCGGGAAGGGCAGCGAACCATGGCCGCCTATATCTACAGAATGATTCGAGAGGAAGGCGGCCTTTTCCTGCAGGCTCCTACGGGGATCGGCAAAACGATCTCGGCCCTGTTTCCGGCGCTCAAGGCGATGGGACAGGGGCTGACTTCGAAGATCTTCTATTTGACGGCCAAGACGGCCACGGCGCTCTCGGCGCAGGAAGCACTTTCTAAAATAGAGGCGCAGCGGCCGGAACTGCTTACGGTGTCGCTGACGGCTAAGGATAAGATCTGCCCGTTTCCAGAAAGCCATTGTAATCCGGCGGAGTGCGTCTATGCGAAAGGGCATTATGACAGGGTGCGGGATGCGATATTTACCGTGATCGAGAGGGAAAAACGGATGGACCGGCAGCGGATCCAAGAATACGCGAAGCAGTTCATGGTGTGTCCGTTTGAACTCGAATTGGACATTTCCACCTGGTCCGATGTGATCATCGGAGATTACAATTATGCCTTTGATCCCACCGCGTCGCTCAAGCGTTTTTTTCAGGAAGGAAAGAGTGACTACACGCTTCTGGTGGACGAGGCGCATAACCTTCCGGATCGGGCGCAGCGGATGTTCAGCGCCGAGGTGCGGCTCCAGGATCTGGAAAGACTGCAGCGTTTCTTTACGGGACGTCCTTCCTCCTATCAGCGCAGATTACGTCGCAGACTGGGGGAGATTCTGGCATGGCTCACAGAACGCAGGGAAAACCTGCGGGATGGAGAAATGATGACAGAGACGGCGCCTTCAGAAGAGTTTTGTCAGCTTCTGCAGGATTTGAATCTGCGTCTATCAGAATATTTGGAGGAAGGGGAGGGAGAAGAGTGGATGGAACTCTACTTTTCTCTTGGTTTCTTCTTGAAGATGCAGGAAGAATATGATGATAGTTCGGTGATATATCTGGAGAGGCAGGGAGAAGATCTGCTCTATCATATTTTTTGTATTCATCCGGCTAAAAAACTGAAAGCGGCGTATCAGAAGGTGCGGGCTGTCATCCTGTTTTCAGCGACTCTGCTGCCCGTGGAATATTATAAGGAACTGCTGGGAGGCAACGACCCAGAACATCCGATGGAGGCCATTTATCTGCCATCCCCTTTCGATCCGTCTCATAAGAAGGTATTGATTGAGACGGGAATCCGTACGGATTATCAGAATCGGGGGCAGACTATCGGAGCGGTAGCCGCATCGATCTATCGGGTGACGCAGGTAAAGGCAGGAAACTATCTCGTGTTTTTCCCATCATATTCGTATCTGCAGCAGACGGCGGATTTTTTTCAGGATGCGTATCCGCAGATTCCGCTATGGGTGCAGGAACCTGGGATGGGAGAAGAGGAGAGAGAGGCGTATCTGGCACATTTTCAGGAGGCAGAACCCTGGGGCATAGGGTTTGCCGTATTGGGCGGTATGTTCTCGGAGGGCATCGACCTACGAGGTCGGCGTCTCATCGGCAGTATCATTGTCTCGGTAGGATTGCCGCAGATCGGTATGGAACGGGACTTGATTCGGGACTATATGGATCGGCTTCATGGCAGGGGATTTGATTATGCCTACCGGTATCCGGGCCTGAATAAAGTTTTTCAGGCAGCCGGGCGAGTGATTCGGACAGAAGAGGATCGAGGCGTTATCCTGCTGATCGATCACAGGTACCAGGAACCTCGATATATGCGTAATTTTCCGGCCGATTGGGAGCCGGTTTGGGTGAGTGCGGATCGGATCGGTCCGGTACTTGCGGAATTTTGGAAGAAACAGGAGTGGGATTAGTATGCAATATTGCTCCGTTGCCAGCGGTTCCAGCGGCAACTGTCATTTTGTAGAGGCCGGCGGTGTTCGGGTTCTGGTGGATATTGGACTGGGGATGCGTTCAACGGAGGCCAGCCTGAGAAGCATCGGGGTATATCCGGAGTCGATTCAGGCCATCTTCATTACGCATGAACACACGGATCATATTCGGGGGGTGGGCGCCTGGGCACGCAGATACCGAATCCCGGTATTTGCGACCGAGGGAACCTGGCGCAGTATGAACGGCAGTCTGGGACGGATGGATCCGCAGAAATGTTATGCGATTCATGCGGGAAAGGGATATCGCATGGGGATGCTTCGCGTCGAACCCTTCATGATTTATCATGATGCGGCGGAACCCGTGGGATACTGCTTTACCCGGGGAGAGGAGAAGCTGGTGATTATGACGGATACGGGCATGGTCTCGCAGGAGATGCGGGTGATGTTTCAAGGAGCCCGTATCGCGGTGGTGGAGTCGAACCATGACATCGAGAAGCTCATGGGCGGTCCCTATCCCTGGTCATTGAAGCGCCGGATTCGCAGCAATGTGGGGCATCTGTCCAATGAGGACTGCGGTCATCTCCTGGCAGAACTCATTCCCCGGAATCCGGATTGTGAGTTCATCCTGGCGCATCTGAGTGAGGAAAATAATACGCCGGAGCTCGCGCTCACAACCGTGCTGTCGGTGCTTCAGAATCGTTTGGGCGCGGGAAATTATCATGTGGAGCTGACGCTGCGAGATCAGCCTACCAGGATGTATTCTACGGAGGAAGAGCCATGTATCGGGATCTCCATGCCGATCTAGTGCGGCGTTTCGGGGAGAAAACCTATAAGCTGGCGCTCGATGGGGGTATGGGCTGTCCGAATCGGGATGGTACTATTGGCTGGGGCGGATGCATTTTCTGCAGCGAGGGAGGCTCCGGAGAGTTCGCCGCTTCGGCGTCTCTGTCGATCCCGGAACAGCTGGCACAGGCGAAGGCGCGCATCGGCAAGAAGTATAAGGGGCATTCGTATATTGCGTATTTTCAGTCGTATACCAATACGTATGCCGAAGTATCCTATTTGCGCAGGATATTCACAGAGGCGATGGCCGATCCAGAGGTGCGGGTATTGTCGATCGCAACAAGGCCGGACTGTCTGGGAGAGGACGTGCTGGATTTGTTAGCGGAACTTTGCCAGAAAAAGCCGGTCTGGGTGGAGCTGGGTCTGCAGACGTCTGATGAGGAGACGGCCAGGCGGATACACAGGGGATATGCACTGTCCTGCTTTATTGAGGCTGTTACGGCTCTGCACGCGCGCGGTCTTGAAGTCATTGTACATGTGATCCTAGGGCTTCCAGGAGAGACACGGGAGGACATGTTTCGCACGATCGAATGTGTAAACCGGGTACATGCAGAAGGAATTAAGCTGCAGCTCCTGCATGTGCTGCGGGGGACGCCCCTGGAGGAGTCTTACCAGCAGGGAGATTTTCAGGTGTTAGACCTGGATACCTATGTGGAAATCCTGGGAGAATGTGTGGAGCGGTTGGATCCGTCGATCGTGATCCATCGGCTGACGGGAGATGGCCCGAAGCGGCTTCTTGTGGCGCCATTATGGAGTGGAGATAAGAAACGAGTCCGCAATCGGATTCAGAAGGAATTTACCCGCAGAGAGATCTGTCAGGGACGTCTTTTTCAAGAGGAGGGAAGGGCATGATTCGAATCACCCAATTGAAGCTTTCGCTGGATGAGCCAGTGGAAGCGCTCTCAGAAGAGATCTGCCGTAAGCTGCGGATTCGTCCGCGCTCACTCATTCGCTGGGAAGTGGTGCGTCGTTCCTTGGATGCCAGGCGGGGACATAGTTTTCAGTTTTCGTATACCGTGGACGCCTGGGTGGAAGAGGAAGCGGCCTGTATGAAGAAACTGGCCGGGGTCAAGGATCTGGAACGCCGGGAAGAGGAGCCGCCGATTTTATCGGATCGGAGGCGGCGCCAGCCAGGGTCCCCGCCCATCGTGGTGGGATTTGGCCCTGCAGGGATGTTCTGTGCGCTGCTTCTGGCCAGAGCCGGTTTATGCCCGATCGTGCTGGAACGGGGGCGTCCGGTGGAGGAGAGAGTGCAGGATGTGGAACGTTTCTGGCGGGAGGGCGTGCTGGATCCGGATTCGAACGTACAGTTTGGAGAGGGAGGTGCCGGCACCTTTTCGGATGGGAAACTCAATACATTAGTAAAGGATCGAGAGGGACTTGGCCGCTTCGTCTTGCGCGAATTGGTCCGGTTTGGCGCGCCGGACGAAATTTTGTACGATGCCAAGCCGCATATTGGCACGGATCGTCTGCGGTCTGTGGTGCGCGCGCTCCGTCAGGAGATCCTCCGACTGGGCGGGCAGATTCATTTTTCCACCCGTTTGAGCGGAATCGAGCAGGGGGTGGAAGGATGGAAAATCGTTTGTAATGGAGAAAGTACCGCATCTTTTGTAACGGACGCGATATTTTTGGCCATCGGACATAGTGCGCGGGATACCTTTGCCATGCTGGAGAAGGCGGGCGTTGCCATGGAGCCAAAGCCCTTTGCGGTGGGATTTCGGATAGAGCATCCACAGCAGTGGGTAGATCAGGTGCAGTATCGTGAGTACGCCGGACACCCGGCTCTGGGCCCTGCTCCTTATAAGGTCACAGGCAAGGGAATGAATGGACGCGGTGTATATTCGTTCTGTATGTGTCCGGGCGGACTGGTCGTGGCAGCGGCTTCGGAAAAGGGCCTGCTTGTCACCAATGGCATGAGCAACTATTTGCGGGATGAGGCCAATGCTAATGCGGCGATCCTGGTAGGTGTCACTCCGAAGGACTATGAGGGATATGCGAAGGGACCTCTGTCGGGCGTGGCTTTTCAAAGGGATCTGGAGAGAAGAGCCTATGAACTGGGCGGGGGACGAGGATGCGCACCGGTGGAAGACACTGCGGATTTCCTGAAAGGGCTGGGGCTTACGCCGCCAGAGACGCATTTTTTAACAGGCAGCGTGCGTCCGAGCTACACAATGGGAATTCACGAGGCAGATCTGACAAAGATCCTGCCGGAAAAACTGGGATATTCCATTGGTCTGGGACTTTTATCCTTCCAGCGGAGTATGGGCGGATTCGCAGAAAAAGGAAGCGTGCTGACGGGAGTCGAATCCCGCAGTTCTTCTCCAATCCGGATTCTTCGAGATGAACGTATGCAGTCCTGCTTGCCGGGTTTGTATCCATTGGGTGAGGGAGCCGGTTATGCGGGCGGGATTATGTCCGCCGCTATGGACGGCCTGAAGGCAGCCAGAATCTATCTTGCTTCCTTGGAGGTAGAGTCATGTGGTGTGTGATGCAGGTCCCTACGGGACGTGAACAGGAGTTACAGAAAAAATGCGAGGAAAAGCTAGATTCTTCGGTTCTTGAGAAAAGCTTTCTGCCATACTATGATGAAATGAGGAAGGTAGGCGGGGTCTGGACCATCGTCCGGAAGATCCTTTTTCCTGGTTATGTGTTCATGATCACGGAGCGGCCTAAGGAACTGCTGCAGGAGCTTCGTAAGATCAACGGATGGAAGACGCTGCTTAAAGCGGGCGAGGATATCCTCTATATCAGCAAGGCAGAGGAGGAATTTCTCAAGGAATTCGGTAGTGAGGATCAGGTGGTTCATGTATCCCGAGGCATCATCGAGGGCAAGCGGATCATCATCACGGAAGGGCCGTTGAAAGGGCATGAGGCCAACATTCGCCGGATTGACCGGCACAAACGCCTAGCCTTTTTGGAGCTGCATCTTTTCTCGGAGGTGATTCATACACGGGTGGCGTTGGAGATTTACGAGAAACGGGCGGAGGCGGCATTTCCGGATGTGGAAGCGTTGTATGTACACCGCAGGCAGGAGCAGATGGAAGTACAGCCAACACCAGAATTGATGGAAAGGGAAAGTTACGAGGTGAGACTCATGCAGACGCCGGGCGCGGTGGTTTCTCTGGAGGCAGACCAATCTCCGGAACAAATTGAGGAGATCCATCGCGAGACGAAAGAGGCGCTGCAGGAGAACAAAGAGCAGAAGGGAGAATAGAAGACATGTGTGGAATCATTGGATATATCGGTGTGGAAGAAAAGGCCACGAACATGATTATAGAGGGCCTTTCGAAGCTGGAATACCGTGGATATGACTCTGCGGGCATCGCGATCTTCACACCCTCCGGGATTCGGGTCGAGAAGACAAAAGGGAAGCTGATCAATCTGGCGGATCACTTGAAAGAGATCGGTTTTCCGCAGGGGTATGCCGGTATAGGCCATACCCGCTGGGCTACTCACGGAGCACCCTCGGATGTTAATGCGCATCCACATTGGAGTCAGGATCACAGTGTTGTAGTGGTACATAATGGTATTATTGAGAATTACGCGCAGTTACGGCAGGAGCTTTTGGAAGCGGGAGATACGTTTCTGTCCGATACGGATACGGAGATCATTCCACACATCATTGCTCGGTATTATCGGGAAGAGAGGAATCCGGTGTATGCGATTTCCAGGGCGATTCAGCGCATGAGAGGATCTTACGCTTTGGGAATCATGTTCGCGGATCGTCCGCATGAACTGTATGCGGCTCGGAAAGATAGTCCGCTGATTGTGGGGCTGGGACAGAATGAGAATTATATTGCATCGGATATTCCGGCCGTATTGGCGCACACACGGGATGTCTACCTTCTGGAAGATTATGATATCGCGATTTTGGATACGAAGCAGATCCGTATCGTGGATCTGGAAGGCAAGCCGGTTCATAGAGAGATTTTTCACGTGACTTGGGACGTGGCGGCGGCTGAAAAAGGCGGCTTTTCCCACTTCATGCTGAAGGAGATTCATGAACAGCCGCATGTAGTGCGTGAGACATTGGCATCTCGTCTGCAGGAAAATCTGGATGCGCCGAAGATGGATGACCTGGGGATCAGCAAGGAAGTGCTGGATGGTTTGGAACGGATCTATATGGTAGCTTGTGGTACAGCCTATCATGCCGCGATGGTGGGAAAATATCTGATTGAGCGGGTGGCGCGGCTCAGCACCATTGTGGAGACCGCTTCTGAATTTCGATATCGCGACCCAATCATCGATGAGAAGACATTAGTCATTGTGGTGTCCCAATCGGGGGAGACTGCGGATACTCTGGCGGCCTTGCGTATGTCCAAACAGGCGGGAGCGAAAGTACTGGGCATTGTCAATGTGGTTGGTTCCAGCATTTCACGGGAGGCCGATTATGTCTTTTATACCTGGGCCGGGCCGGAAATCGCCGTGGCGAGTACCAAGGCATATTCCTGTCAGTTGGCGGCGATGTACCTGTTGACCGCGCATTTCGCCCTGCTGCGCGGAACAATTACGCCGCAGGAGTTTCATGATTTGAAAGGGGATTTGATCGGACTTCCGGCTAAAATCGGTGAGATTTTGAAGAAGGAAGAGGAGATCAAGGCCATTGTCGATAGCGTGAACCCGCTAAATGTGTTTTACGTGGGGCGTGGATTGGATTATTATACGGGGATGGAAGGGTCGCTGAAGCTCAAAGAGATTGCATACTTGCACAGCGAGGCATATGCCGCCGGAGAGCTAAAGCATGGTCCTATCGCCATGATTGAACCCGGGACGCTTGTCATTGGCATTGTCACACAGAAGAGCCTGATTGAGAAGACCGTCAGTAACCTGAAGGAGGTCAAGGCCAGAGGAGCGCAGGTGTTGTGCATCACAACGGAAGATGCGGATTTGGCCCTGATTCAGAGCGTAGCCGATCAGATGATTACGATTCCGGATTGCAACTGGATGTTTACCTCCCTGTTGGCGAATATACCGCAGCAACTTCTTGCCTATTATATGTCCGTCAAGAAAGGATATGATGTGGATAAGCCCAGAAACTTAGCGAAGAGCGTTACTGTAGAATAAGACGCAGCTTACACTCGAGAGAGGCAGAACTTCCTCGAGTGTATTTTTTTTAAAAGAATCGAAGAAGAACGGGAAATATATTATAAATTTTTGCTGTCAACTATATCTAACCGAATTTCTTTTGGCCTTACATAATATTGACAATCTTTTTAGAACATACTTATAAAATGTAAAGAGAAGGCGGAAAAATGCATAAAATATACCACGAAAATTCGATTATAGATATGTATTTTGCGCATCTTC
>CALBGL010000037.1 GCA_937892735.1 uncultured Clostridia bacterium
TACCGATTTCAAGCAAGTTCCCCTCCAAATCGGCAATATAAAAATTGCGGATACTCTTGCAGCATCTCTGCCAGCTCTCCGAATGGCATATAACTGCGTAACATTTCCTTTGCCGTATGAATTTGTATATAATGATTATCATAATCTGCGTAAATAATGTCAGACAGCAACACTTTCCGATAAATTCGTCCCGTTTTAATCTGAATATACCGTGTTACAATCTGACTTTCTTTTGCAAAACGTTCCATCGTCCATTGCAACCGTTCATACTGATAGGGTTTCACCAGATAATCAAACGCCCTTACTTGATAACTCTCTACGGCAAAACTTTCAGATACTGTCGTAAATACAATCTTACAATCCTGATCCTTCTCGCGAATCCGATAGGCAACATCCATCCCGGACACTTCCGGTTCCAGAAAAACATCTAAAAAAACCATATCAAACGTCTTCATCCTCATGGTTTCCAGAAAATCCCTACCCTTCTCGAACGTGTCAATCGTAGCACGGATTGCGGTTTTTTCCAGGTATTGGTGCAAATCTTGCAAAAGCTGTGCGCGGTTCTCCATGTTATCTTCCACAACCGCAATCCTCATCTGACATCCTCCTGCTCCATAAGTATTTTTCTCAATAAAATAATACAATCATACGGACATAGATTCAAGATTTTTATTCGTAAAAATAACCTTTTTCATGTAAAGTCTTGTCATTTTTTGTCAAAACAGACAATGTCTACGAATCTTTTTCATTAAATTCCATGTTGGCGAAAATTTTTTCCATTCGTTCATCTGGAAAATGTTCATCCAGCCAGGTCTCTATACCATTGGATGTCGGTTTATCCTGTATCCGTCCTATCCATCTGGTCAATGATAGACTGGTCATCACAATATTCACGATCATAAAGGCCATCAGCAGCCAGGTGATCGTCTTTCCTGCCCGATTCGGAATCTTCAGGATCCATTTCGCCATACGGGGATAGATATTCTTGATCCAAAGGACGCCCAGAATCCCCCAGAAGATTGAGTATAACAAACAAATCCTTCCGTTTAAATTAAATGGCATATTGCTGTAATCCCAGGACCGAGATCCCAGTATCAGTTCCTGTCCCCAGGAACAGACATATTCTACCGCGCTGCCAACAATCATACCGCCTAGAAACGATATCGAACTGCTTCGATTTCTGTATTTATATAAAGCTAAGGTCAGACACACCGCTCCTACACCATATAGCAGGTTAAAAGGACCATACACTAGACCCGCGCGACTTTCGATATAACCATTGCTGATCAGACACCATAGCATCTCAATCACAACTCCTGCAAAGCTGCCAATGAAGCATACCAGAAACATCTTATAAAAATTCAGTCCCTGCGCGAAATGCTTCGTTCTCTGTTCTTCCAGATCGATCACAGAATTCGCAGGCGGCGGAGAAATGATGAGTCTTTTCCTCCGACTGGACTGTACATCCTTAAGACGTGTTTCTAACTCGTCCGCGTCTGCTTTCATCTTCAAATGAAAATTCAACAATTTCCCCGTTGTTTGCTTTAAATCTTTAACTTCCTGCTGTATCTCTTGATAAAATTCCTCTTTCTCTTCATTTTCTTCTCCCATCTCGGCCAGTTGAGTATAGTATTGCTGCAGTCTCTTCTCTGTACTCTGCTCTGCCTGTTCCAATTCCTCAACAAGATGATTCAGATTTGAACTTTTCATACACCTTCTCCTTTGTAATTTGCAAAAGAAGCTATTGACCCTGAGATATTCCCCCCAGGAACAATAGCTCCTCTAACCAGCTTATCCTAGCGTTCTTTCATCATAAAACTTATGCCTGCTCCTTCAAAGCTGCCTGCGCGGCCGCAAGCCGGGCAATCGGAACGCGGAACGGGGAACAGGACACATAATTCAGACCTACCTGATGACAGAATTCCACGGAAGACGGATCTCCTCCATGTTCTCCGCAGATTCCCAGTTTTAAATCTTTACGGGTACTACGGCCCTTTTCCGCAGCCATCTTCACCAGCTTGCCCACACCGTTCTGATCCAGCTTCGCAAAAGGATCCGACTCATAGATCTTACTCTCGTAATACGAACTCAGGAATTTCCCTGCATCATCTCGGCTAAAGCCAAAGGTCATCTGCGTCAGATCATTCGTGCCGAAGGAGAAGAACTCTGCTTCTTCAGCAATCTCATCGGCCAGGAGCGCTGCACGTGGAATCTCGATCATCGTGCCCACATGATAGTTGATATAGATCTTCTTCTCATCCATGACCTGCTTGGCGGTATCATCCACCACTGTCTTGACAAACTTCAGTTCCTTCTTATCCCCTACCAGCGGAATCATGATTTCCGGCACGATATCATAATCACACTCTTCTTTGACCTCAATGGCTGCCTCGATCACCGCACGGGTCTGCATTTTTGCGATTTCCGGGAAGGTTACCGCCAGTCGACAACCACGATGTCCCATCATGGGGTTAAATTCATGCAGCTCGTTGCACTTCTGCTGTACTTGTTCCTTGGTCAGCCCCATATCCTTAGCCAACGCCTCAATGTCGGCCTCCTCTGTAGGAACAAACTCATGCAGCGGAGGATCCAGATACCGAATGGTCATCGGACGTCCCTTAAGCGCCTTATACATCGCCTTGAAATCTTCCTTCTGATAGGGCAGCAGCTCCATCAGCGCCGCTTCTCTGGCTTCCTGCGTATCGGACAAAATCATCTTACGGATCTTAGGAATTCTCTCCGGATCAAAGAACATATGTTCTGTCCGGCACAAGCCGATACCCTCTGCACCCAATTTCACCGCATTCTCTGTATCCGCCGGCGTATCTGCGTTGGTACGAACCTGCAGCTTACGGAACTTATCCGCCCACATCATGATACGGCCAAAGTTGCCGCTTACTGAAGCCTCTACCGTCTCGATATCGCCCTTATAAATCTTTCCGGTAGAACCATCCAACGAAATGTAGTCTCCCTCATGGAAAGTATAACCTCCCAGACTGAAGACCTTGGCTTCTTCGTCGATCTTAATTTCTCCGCAGCCAGAAACACAGCAAGTCCCCATACCGCGCGCTACCACCGCCGCATGAGACGTCATGCCGCCTCTTACAGTCAGGATTCCCTCGGAGGCATGCATACCCTCGATATCCTCCGGAGAAGTCTCCAGACGAACCAAAATGACACGATCTCCTCTCATATGCGCCATCTTTGCCTCATCTGCTGTAAAATACACACGACCGGCCGCTGCTCCCGGAGAAGCAGGCAACGCAGAACCGATCACCTCACCGGACTTCAGCGCTTCAGGATCAAAGGCAGGATGCAGCAGCTGATCCAACGATTTCGCCTCGATACGAAGCACAGCCTCCTGCGGCGTGATCTTTCCCTCATCTACCAGATCGCAAGCAATCTGCAATGCGGCCTGTGCCGTACGCTTTCCATTCCGAGTCTGCAGGAAATAGAGCTTGCCTTCCTGAATCGTAAATTCCATATCCTGCATATCCCGATAATGGTTTTCCAACTTCATGGCCAGCTCCATAAACTGCGCGTAACACTCCGGCATATCCTCTGCCAGACGAGTAATCGGCTGCGGCGTACGAACCCCAGCCACCACATCTTCTCCCTGTGCGTTAATCAGATATTCTCCAAAGATTCCCTTAGCGCCCGTCGAAGGATTCCGTGTGAAGGCCACACCAGTACCCGAGGTATCTCCCATATTTCCAAATACCATGGCCTGTACATTGACAGCAGTCCCCCAGTCTCCCGGTATATCGTTCATTCTGCGATACACAATGGCCCTCGGGTTGTCCCAGGAACGGAATACCGCTTTGACCGCCTCCATCAACTGTACGCGCGGATCCTGCGGGAACTCTGCGCCTTCCATATTTTCACTGTAGATTTTCTTGAAGCGGGCGATCAGTTCTTTCAGATCTTCTGCCGTCAGCTCGGTATCAAAATGAACCCCCTTCTCTTCTTTCAGCTCATCAATGATCTTTTCAAAGAAAGACTTGGGTACCTCCATGACAACGTCGGAAAACATCTGAATGAATCTGCGATATGAATCATAAGCAAACCGGGGATTTCCGGTCTTCTTCGCGAATCCCTCTACAGAAATATCATTCAACCCCAGGTTCAGGATTGTGTCCATCATACCCGGCATAGAAGCTCTGGCACCAGAACGAACAGAAACAAGGAGCGGATCGTTCACGTCTCCAAACTGTTTTCCCTGTTCCGCTTCCAACCATTTCAATGCTTCAAAGATCTGTCCCTGAATCTCCTCGGTGATCTTTTTTCCACTGTTGTAATAGTCCGTACAAGCTTCTGTCGTAACCGTAAAGCCCTGTGGAATGGGCATACCCAAATTGGTCATCTCCGCCAGATTGGCGCCCTTTCCTCCTAAGAGGTTTCGCATGTTTGCGTTTCCCTCCGTAAACTTATACACCCATTTTTGACTCATTGCATAACCTCCTGTCAAAGTATTCTATAAGAACGATAGAAGATACCTTCCTCGTGCTCAGACTTTAGAACTTACCACTGAAATAGGACAAGAGTTCTGTAATCGGCATCCGTTCCTGCTTCATCGAATCCCGATGTCTTATAGTGACCGTACCATCTTCCAGCGTATCGAAGTCTACCGTTACACAATACGGCGTTCCGATCTCATCCTGTCTGCGATAGCGCTTTCCAATGCTTCCCGTGTCGTCATACTGCGCCGCGTAATGGGCGGACAACAGGGAGAAGACTTCCTCCGCCTTCTCGTTCAGTTTTTTCGAAAGAGGCAGCACCGCCAATTTAACAGGCGCCAGCTTAGGAGAGAACCGAAGCACAGTACGCATATCTCCACCTTCCAGCTCTTCCTCATCATAAGCTTCACATAGAAACGCCAGTGTGACACGATCGGCTCCCAGGGAGGGTTCGATACAATATGGCACATATCGCTCCCCGCTCACCTGGTCAAAATAGCTCATATCCTCGCCGGAATGTTCCTGATGCCGCATCAGATCATAATCTGTACGATCCGCGATCCCCCATAATTCCCCCCATCCAAAGGGGAACGTATACTCAATATCGGAAGTGCCGCGGGAATAAAACGCGAGCTCTTCCGGACTATGATCACGAAGCCGCAGATGTTCCTTGCTCAAGCCTAAACTGTATAGCCAATTCATACAGAACTCTTTCCAATATGCATACCACTCCAGATCTGTTCCAGGTTTACAGAAAAACTCTAATTCCATCTGCTCAAACTCTCGCGTACGAAAGGTAAAATTCCCCGGCGTAATCTCATTTCGAAAGCTCTTACCAATCTGTCCAATTCCAAACGGAATCTTCTTGCGGGTAGTGCGCTGCACATTCTTAAAATTCACAAAAATACCCTGTGCTGTCTCAGGACGCAGATATACAACTGCCTTCGCGTCTTCCGTCACACCTTGAAAAGTCTTAAACATTAGATTAAACTGGCGGATCGAGGTGAAATCATGCTTGCCGCACTGTGGACAAACAATATTCCTGTCTTCAATATATTGCTCCATCTCTTCATTTGTCCAGCCATCAATCGGTTTCTCCGGCGTTAGCCCATTCGCAAACATATAATCTTCAATCAGTTTATCCGCGCGGAAGCGAGACTTACAGGCCTTACAATCCATCAGTGGATCATCAAAATTGCCCACATGTCCTGTAGCAACCCAAACCTCTGGATTCATCAAAATAGCACTGTCCATCCCTACATTGTAGGGGCTCGTACGAATAAAAGCATCCCACCATGCTTTCTTCACGTTATTTTTTAATTCAACTCCCAACGGACCGTAATCCCATGTATTGGCCAGCCCACCATAGATCTCAGATCCCGCAAACATAAATCCGCGTGCTTTTGCTAACGCAACGATCTTCTCCATTGTCTTCTCCATTGTTCTCTACCTCTCTCCCGCAAAATACATTGCCCTTTCTTTTTTCATATCAAAGTATAACAAAAAAAACGTTTTCTGTCAACGATTTCCCGGGATTTCTCCCAGATTTCTGAGAAAATCTAAACTACTCATTTCCCTTTGTATATAATTATGTAAATACAATCTTGTGAATCCGAAAAGTTCCTGTTGAATCTCTGCGGATGCCTGAAACTTATACAGTATGGATGGATCCGCATGCAGAATGTGCCGTAATGTGTACAGTCCTCCCTCCGAAAGAACCATACCATCGCCATGCGCTTTAACACAGGTCTCACATAAGAGTCCTCCCGCAGACGGACTCACGAATGCCTCTCTAGGTAAGGGCCTGCCACAGTCTATGCATCGCCGATCCTCCGGCTGCAGCCCCTGGTCTGACAGTCCTCGAAG
>CALBGL010000038.1 GCA_937892735.1 uncultured Clostridia bacterium
GGCGTGGCTCAATCTTTATGATCCAGAAAACTGCCATGCCACGCCTATTATACCACAACAAGACTTCCTTCGGAGTTTGACGCCCTTTGGCGGCAAACTCGTGGCGTGGCTCAGTCGCTAGCGTACAAAAAGCTGTCATGCCACGCCTATTATACCACAAATTTTCTCCATGGGCAGAAATTTTTTCTTTTTTCTAAATGTTTCTTTATCTCGCGACAACACGATATTTAGCCAAATCACACCGTTTATAATATACATAGATAATGACACTGCACAAAATCCATCCAAAAGGATAGCCCAGTGCGACCCAAATCACAGATTCGGTCAGTCTGGAAATGATAAAAAGATAAATCTGTCGAAATACAATGAAGCATCCCATCATGATAATCATCGGAGCCTTCGTATTTCCTACGCCACGAAGAGAACCCGCATACACCTGGTTCGCGCATTGACACAGGAAGAAAGGCATCATCAGACGTAAAAACAGCGTACCATAATCCAGCACTTCCGGCTCCTGGTTGAACAACGCAACCAGAGGCGTTGCGAAGATCATGATAGGTACCATGATGATGACCGTCATAATCAAAGACATGACAAAGGCCACTGTAGATCCCTTCTTAGCCCGTTTCACCTGATTGGCTCCCAGATTCTGCCCTACAAACGTCGTAATGGATAAGGAGACGCTCTGAATCGGCAGCATACAGAATTTATCAATTTTGCCGTAGGAAGACCATCCAGCCATACACGAAGATCCAAACTCGTTGATATATGATTGTACAAAAACATTGGAGAATGCCGTGATCGCCATTTGGAGCGCGGAGGGAAGTCCGATTCGAACAATCTTTCCCAGCATCCAGCTTATTAATCGAACACGCTTCCAAACAATTTTATAGGATGCTGTCTCCCTCGTCAGTGTCCACATCGTCAAAATCGCCGATGTAAACTGCGAAACGATGGTCGCATAGGCTACTCCGGCTACACCCATTTTGAACACAATCACAAATACCAGATCCAACACAATATTCATAACAGCAGATACGATCAGAAAATATAAGGGTCTCCTGGAATCTCCCACTGCCCGCAGAATTCCCGCCCCCATGTTATAGAACATCAGTCCGGATACGCCTGCGAAATAAATCGTCAGATAGGTTGTCGCTTCCGGCATTACATCATCCGGCGTGCCCATCAGATGCAGCATCGGCCGTACCAGCACGACTCCGAGAATGGTAAAGACCACACTCAAGACGAATGTCAGCGCAATCGTAGTATGAACGGCTGTATGTACATTTTCATCGTCTCTGGCTCCGAAATACTGAGAAATGACTACACCGGCGCCGGTAGCCATGCCGGAAAAGAATCCAATCAACGTATTGATAATGCTGTCTGAAGAACCCACGGCTGCCAGCGCTTCTTTACCGACAAAGTTTCCCACCACAATGCTATCTACCGTGTTATATAGCTGCTGAAACAGGTTTCCGACTAAAAGCGGCAACGCAAACCACAGTAATTGTTTCCAGATGACGCCTTCTGTCATATTGACATCTTTATGAATACTTAACTTTCTCATCTTTTCACTTCTCTCTTTTTATTTTCCCCTCTTTGAGATTCCCAATTTATTCCATATATCCTCCCTTCATGGGAGAAACCGCATGTTCCGAATATAATTTCAAGACGCCGGACGTATATTTTGCCTTATGTGGTTTCCATGACGCTTTTCTTTTTTCTAAAATCTGTTGTACCGCTTCTGCCTCCATGCGTTGATTCTTCACTCCCACAATTTGAAGCGTCCGGTTCGAAATATCCAGTTCAATCAAATCATCCTCTTCCAAAAGGGCAATTGGTCCCCCAGAAAAAGCCTCTGGAGAAACATGTCCAATCGCTGGTCCTCGGGAGGCCCCAGAAAAACGTCCATCGGTAATCAAGGCGATACTTTTGCTGAGTTCTGGATCCGAGGAGATCGCTTCCGTCGTATAAAACATCTCCGGCATTCCACTGCCCTTGGGCCCCTCATACCGAATGATGACCGCGTCTCCAGGCAAGATCCTATGATGTAGTACCGCGTCTATCGCCTCCTCCTCACAATCAAAGGGTTTGGCTCGAAGCACCTGATAAAACATCTCCTGGGGCAGCGCAGCGTGCTTGACCACGGCCCCTTCCGGCGCCAGATTGCCATACAACACCGCAATGGCTCCTTCTTCCCGGATGGGCTTGTCAAAGGGACGAATCACATCCTGCCTGCAGATGCCTTGTGCACGCAGACGCTGTTCTCCCTTTTCATAAAAATCGGTCTCTCGTAAGACTTCCAGATTCTCCCCTACAGTTTTTCCAGTGACTGTCATCGCGTCCAGATGCAATAATGACTTGATCTCTTCCATGATCGCCGGTACCCCACCGGCATCATGGAAGAAAGAGGCGGGCCATCGCCCCGTAGGACGGATGTCTAATAAATATCTGGCCTTTCTGTGCAGCTGATCAAAAGTCTCTCCAGAGAGTTCAATCCCCAGCTCATGTGCAATGGCCGGAATATGCAACAATGAATTGGTAGAACCGGAAATTGCCGCGTGAACCATAATGGCATTTTCAAAGGAGTCCATCGTCACAAAATCCCGCGGACAACATCCTTCACGCGCCAGCTTCACGGAGAGACGACCGGCTTCATAAGCAGATTGCCGCAGATCCGGATCGAGCGCCCGCATCAGCGCAGTCCCCGGCAGCATAAGCCCCAATGCTTCCGCCATGATCTGCATGGTAGAGGCTGTCCCCATAAAAGAGCAGGCGCCACAGGAAGGACAAGCAGATAATTTATACTGTTCAAACTCCTCCCGGGAAATCTCTCCCCGTTCATACATCGCAGAATACATTCCAATCTGTTCCAGCGTTAAAAGATTGGGGCCAGGATCCATGACACCGCCCGTAATCATGACTGCCGGCAGATTCAGCCTTCCCAGCGCCATCAAACAGGCTGGTACGGATTTGTCGCAACTGGCAATATAGACAGCCCCATCAAACCCTGTGGCCGATCCATGGATCTCCATCATATTCGCAATCATATCCCGTTGGGCTAACGAAACGTTGATTCCATCATGCCCCTGCGCGAGACCGTCGCAAATATCTGTCACAAAGTATCTAGCCCCTTTGCCGCCTGCATCTTTAATTCCACGAAGAGCTTCCTGCATCAAAACATCCAAATGAGCACTTCCCGGATGACTGTCTCCGAAAGTGCTTTCTACAAGAATCTGTGGTTTCTCAAGGTCTTCTCGGCTCCACCCCATACCGATCCGCAGAGGATCATTCTCCGGCGCCAGAGCCCGAACCTGTTGACTATGCAACATGTATATCCATCCTTTCTACATGAACAATAGCATACACCATACTCCATGTAAAATCCATGTAATATTTCGGAAGAAACCTAGATTATTCATGACGATCTATAGAAATCAAAAAGGCGTGTCGCTCCATCATTTATATATCGATGAATGAACGGCACTCCTCTGGACTTGAGACCTTCCGATTTCTCATTAAATTTTTTACGCTGTAACATTTTCGGTCGAAGAGTAATGAGAAATTCCCCTGTTTTCTCATTGCTTCCTTCGTGTTGTAACATTTTGGGTCGAAGAATAATGAGATTTTGTATTCTACAGATTTTTGGCTTTCAGCAAAAATGCAGAATCCATTCTTATACAAAAAGAGTGTGTGAAAACCGAAACCTCGCATTTTCACACACTCTTCTTTTATCCCATATGTCCCTCCAGAACGGTCTGTCCGCATTTATGCAAGGCAGATTCTCCGCATCTTCCTCGCCACCTATACCGCTGGGGGTATATGCATATTATCCGCTTTCTTCGGAATTTGTCAAGAAGAAATCGGTCGAAGCAGCTGCTGACGATATGGCTTAATCCATACATCTCCTATGATGCCATACGCCTGCACCGTAGGAAACGTATCTGTCCAGGCGGAATTCTGCGCTTGATAACCTCTTTCTAACATTCGATTGGTCAGCGTCGTCGTCACTTCCAATTCGATCTCATTCACACCAGCGTGTAAATACGCGCTGATATCCGCCCGGAGAGTTCGGGTATCCAGGAACGCGGCCTCTTCTCCATTGACTCGTACTTTCACCGTACCACCCCCCGCGGATGAGAGCTGCAAATAGGCGCCCAGAGACTCCTCCGCGTCCCATGTGTACGTTGTCCTGTATCGGCCGATGCCAGATACCTGGCTCATGTCCAGATGCTCTCCAGATAGCTGTGCCAATTGCTCCGCAGAAGCCGGCAGGTCCTTCCAGGGGACTAATGGCGCATCCGGGAATGTAAGCACGGTCTTCCTGGTCGTATAATATACCTCTCGCGTCACGTGGCCGAATTTTTCCTCGGTCAGAACCTGTTTCTCACCCTCATCCCAATCCTCGATTTCGACATTCCAATGCCGCAGCACGGTCTGTTCCGGCACAGCCAGGGCCGTCTTCGTCTCTTGGCCATCGCTCCAGACTGTCGTATACTCTCCGGATTGGAAGGCCATGCCATAGGCGTATCCATCTTGCAACCGAATCGCGTCCCATGTCGAGGATACCGCGTGCAGCGCCTCCTTCTCGGTAAGATCCAATGCGATCAGGCAGGCCTCTCCGCTGGAAAGCGTCAGCGGGACGCAGGTATAGCCATCCTGGATCTCGTAGGTTCCGATGGGTTCCACCTGTCCGTTCCAGACATCAATCCGATACGGTACGCCTTCTCCCTCCAGCCGAAGTGTGAAAGAAAGCGCCGGCGCATCCTTCTCTACGGCAAACTTATACGAATAGACGAAGGTATAAAACATCCCTTTCTCCCGATCCCACCGAGAAGACGTCAGAATCTTGTCATTTGCCTTTTCGAATCCGGCGCGAGGATGGACGCCTAATTGCCGCAGCGTATCCAGCACTTCTTTCGACGTGTCAAGTTCCCGCACGTTCGGCAGCGCTTTAATGTCCGCCACGATCTGCGCCAATTCCGCATCCGTCCGCATCAGATACGGACTTTTAGAGGCGGCCTTCTCATACACATTCTCCGGGCCCTCATAGGTCACGGTTTCCCGAGTATGATTGACAAACAGAACCGGCAAGCCTGCGCGCGCCAGTTCCAAAATCTGTCTGGCGCTGTCCGGCTCCAGCGTATCCTGATACAGCAGCACCGCCTTATACGCCGGTCCATCGGGCTGCAGCGCTTCCCCGGTCCATCGGACATGGTCCGTATCCTCTAACAGCATCGGTGAGAAATAATCATAGGTATAACCCGCTTGCTGTAAGGACAGATCCTTCCAGAAATAGGCCATGTCATGCATCATATAGTTCGTCTCAAATGTCTTATAGGCCTCCGGATTCCCATAATTGATAAAGGCATAATCAGTCCGCAGAATCGCCAGATCCCGCACGGCCGTCCCCTGGCGCATGGCCTTCTGCACGCGCCCCAGCATCCGCGTCCACTGCGGATAATGCAAAGAAGCCGGCTGACGACTGCTGAACCGTTCCGAAAACTTGGGGTACATGCCCTCGTGTCCGGGCCAACGCGTCGAACTCTCGGAACCTTCAATGGCAGAGTATCCATGGAACACCGTCCGATTGATGCCCTCTGCAAACTGCAGATTGCAAAGCTGTGTCCAGGTGTCCATGTTATAATAATAATTATGCCCGTGTACGGCGCCGGTCTCACTGGAAAAAAGCCGGCCATACATGTTCGCAGAACCGGACTCACCCCGATACAGATCCACTTCCGCAGTCTGCGCGAAGGATTCTGTCTCGATTCCATCCACCACGGCAGCCGGCAGGGAAATCTCAAAATTGACTCCGTACGAAGGCTCGGCCCGCAGCGTCATGTGCAGCGAATGGAGCCATTCGGCCAGCGGCCCCAGCAGATTTTCCACGTAGAGACAACTGATTACATGCGCATAGTCTGTCCGCACACGCCGGACGAGATCCTCCGCACCCGGCGCCATATAATCGTATACCTTGGGCCGTCTGGATGTTACCCGCGCGTTATCCATCGTTACGAGCGGCAGGTACTTGGTAATATCATAGCCCTTACGACGCTGGAACTCTTCTTTCAGATGATATCCCCAGAAAATTCCACCGGCGCCATATGTTAAGAGCTCCAGAGAATCCATGTAGATCTCGCCTCTGCCGTTTTTCCGAATCATCGCCTTCAGTTCCTCTGTCAACACGACTTCTTCCCAGTAATCGATGAGCGCCTCTACACCGTACCGATCCATATAATTGATCGTGTAATTGGTACTGACCGAAGGTGACGCAGTCTGTCCCGTTCCGTGCAGAAAATAGCAGAACAGGGCATATTGACCATCCTTCGGCGCCTGATACCGCAGCACATACGCGCCGTCTTCCTGACGTACCTGATCCGTCAGATCCACCAGTGTGGATGCATCCAACATACCGGTGCCGCTTCCCTCCCGGTACGCATAGTCCTGGCCGGCCCCTTCCCGCGCCTTGATCAGTTTAGCCGCTACGACACCCTGGAACACATGCTCGGTATAGGTGGCCGCGGATCCATGGATATCGCCGGCTACTGCCTCGATATGCACCGGGTAGGGAATCTTCCCCTCAAAACACTCACCCGGTTGCAGGAGAATCGTAGCGTAGTCCAGTTCCTTGGAAGCAGCCTTATGATCCGGGTTATAGGGACGTCCCTGCCATACATAAGTATCCGGCAGATTCGCCGTGGCCCAGTGCGAACCGCTGGTCAAGCTGAATCCCAGTCCTCGCTCCGTCGCCTCCTGAATAATCAGCCGGCTGTCGCTGGTCCATTCTTCGGATCCCCAGCCGTAGACCGAAGAATCTGCCCCTGGTTCCGGCATGGCCAGAAATTCCGCCGCGCCAAAGCCCGAATCATAGATCTCCTTTACATTCCGGCGCAGCGTCGGATCTGTGTGAAGGCCCTCTGCCAACCACCAGCGCACATCCGGACGATAGGGCCGTTCGATTTCTCCAAACATCTGTTCCAGACTTTCTTTCCGTTCTTTCTGTGTCATTCTGTAACCCCCTTGTTGGTTGTTCTGGGTACCACCTGACAAATCGTCAGCGTGTCCCCCTCTACGCGAAAGCGGATATCCCACTGGGCATAGGCCATCCCATAGATCCGATCCGGATCCTTTTGATAGGCCGGGCGCGGATCCTGCGACAGCAGACCCGTCAGTTCCTTCCAGCGTTCCTCGGGTATCGCCTGCTGCCACTCCCTGGGACATACCACCTGCAGCCGATCCATGAGATGCCTCTCGGCGAAACTACCGGAGGCTGTCGGACGGCTGTCCGTATAAGCCAAGTACGGCTTAATATCGTAAATCGGCGTACCATCCAGCAAATCTGCGCCCTTGATATACAGAACAGGTCCTTCCTGCGGATGCATCTCGATTCTGTCCAAGGCTACACAGGAGAGACCGATGGGATTCGGTCGAAACGGAGACCGGCTGGCAAAGACACCCACCCGCGTATTGCCTCCGAGTCTGGGCGGACGTACCGTAGGAGACCAGTCCTCTCTTGGCGCCGCAGAAAACTCCCAAACGAGCCAGATATGAGAATATTCCTCCAGACCTCGAAACGCCTCTGCTACACGATATTCCGGTTCCATGACGATGCGCGCTGCCAGTTCCGGCACCAGCCCGCTTTGTCTGGGAATTCCAAACTTGGACGGAAAATCGCTCCGTACCCTCGCAATGACCTTCATCTCCACCATCTTTCTCCCTCCCCGCTTTCCTACGCCTATTCTATCATAGGATGCCTAGAGTTCGCAACCCCTCTTTGCATCTTCTCAGAAATATGATATACTGGATACAAATCCAATCCGAAAGGAGTTTCATACGTATGAAAAAGCAATTGGCCGGACAGATTTACCCGGCATCTATCACGCCGTTTGATTCTCAAAACCGCATTCATGCATCGGCGCTGCGCTCTTTGTTCGATCTGAACCTTCGGCAGGGCGCTCCTGGTTTCTTCATCGGCGGCAGTTCTGGCGAATGTTTCCTGATGAGCGAGGACGAACGACTCATGCTCTTTGAGATCGCCGCCGAATATAAAGATCGTGCCATTTTATTCGCCCATGTCGGCGCTATCTCCACCGATCAGGCGATCCGCTATGCCCGCCGCGCCCGGGATCTGCGCTATGATGCCATCGCGGCGACGCCGCCCTATTATTATGGTTTTGACGCCCGGGCCATCTGCCAATATTATTATGACATCGCACAGGCCGCTGGCATGCCTGTACTCATCTATAACTTCCCGGGTAATACTGGCAAGGAGTTCGATCTGGGGAATCCTCACTACCAGGAGCTCTTCCGAAGCGGCGCCATCCTAGGCGTGAAGCATACCAATCAAGTAGTGTATCAGCTGGAGCGCATCAAGCACCTGAATCCGAACCTGCTCGTTTTTGATGGATATGACGAGACCATGTCCGCGGGACTCATTCTCGGCGCGGACGGCGCCATCGGAAGCACCTTTAATTTTATGTATCCCCACTATCGCAAACTCTATGATGCTTTTCTAGCCTGTGACTGGGAAGAGACCAAACGGCTCCAGATCAAAGCCAACAACATCATGGAAGCCCTGGTTCGAGTGGGCCTTTTCCCTGCGATCAAATACATTCTGACGAGGATGGGTATTGACGCGGGCCTGCCCAGGCGCCCCTTCCTGCCATTATCCGATGAGGACAAACTGTACGTGGACCACGTCCTACAGGAAAATCTGGAGAACGAACCCGCTCAGAATATCTCCTTGTAAAAACAGATGCTGTCATGGGAGAGCCGTTCTCCACAGCCACAAAGAAGCCGCCAGACGAAAACTGGCCTATGAACAAATATTTAGAGGGAAATGCCCATCCGCAATCATGTATGGATGAGCATTTCCCTCTTTTATCAAGAAGCGATGCACGAATGGACAATGAAAATCCATCTAATTCCGCACCCAACTACGCTTCATGCGAAGATACGCGAGGATCCCAGCAGCCGCACAAAGTCCTACCGGCCAAAAGTCTATTATGTTTTCTAAAGATCGCAGGAACTCATTTCCCGAAAGCAGCGGCAAAACCGTTATAGACTGCACCGCTTCGACTTCCATTGCATATAAAAGCGCCGGAAGGCCCAGGATGAAAAGATTCACCAGGGCCGCGCCCTGCAGCGTGGACATTCTGGATCCGATCCAGGATGCAAGAATGGCAACACACAGCAGAACGAAGAGACGTAACCCATATAAGAGAAGCATGTAACTGCCTATACGGATCCGAAACGGAAAGTCCTGCAAAAAGTCCATGTTCTGCACCGCAGCCCCTAGGACATTCGGTTGAAAGGCTTCCGAGGAGCAGATCGTCCATACCTCCATCCCCGTAAAGAATCCCCAGATCAGCGTCGTGGTCAGCAATCGGATGCCTACCTTGCGCCGAAACAGTCTTTTTCGCCCGTCTGATAGGGACCGCAATAATCCGCGTGTGCCCTCCTGTCTCTCATAGGCG
>CALBGL010000039.1 GCA_937892735.1 uncultured Clostridia bacterium
AGGATGCAGTCCTCCCATAACCTCCACGACTACTTCGATCTCCGGGTCTTTCAGAATCTCCTCAAAATCATGGATGACCCGATCCTGAATCGGATCGCCCGGAAAATCCCGAATATCCAGTATTTTGGCCACCTGCACCTCCTCGCCAAGTTTACGCCGAATCTGGTCTTCACTCTGCTCCAAAACCTTCACTACACCAGAACCTACCGTTCCGTATCCTAATACTGCAACTTTTCTCATATCATTCCCGCGCCAGAAGCTTCACCGACGCGACTCCTTTCACTTCACGAATTTTATCCAACAGTTCTCCCATCGGCGTACTTTCCGCGCCGCACTGTGCATTCAATGAGATCTCCGCCAGACCGTTGGTCGGAACCGACTGATAGATAGTCTGAATATTCAGCTGCGCGCTCGATACCGTCTCCAATACCTCCGAAAGGACGCCCGGCTGATCCTGCAAGACGCAGGAAATCGTCACCGAATGACGATGAACTCCTTCTGCCAATGGCTCAATATCGTCTTTATATTTATAAAATGAACTCCGGCTGATTCCCAATTTCTCTGTCACTTCCTGCACGGTTCTGGCCTCGCCCGAGTGCAGCATTCGCTTGGCCTCTACCACTTTCAGAAGCACTTCCGGCAGCGCGCTCCCTTTTACCAGATAATACTCTGTTCCCACGGATGACTCCTCCTTTTCTCCCGTTAAGTCCGTCTTATACGGACATTCGTTCGCGCATAATGGAATTTTATCATAAAAAGGGCATGCTGTCAATCCCGATCTGCTGAAAGAAAAACGGGTGATTTTGAAGAAAATGCATTCAAAACCACCCGTTTTTTCGGTAAATTTTGCTTATGGGCAAATTTATTCAGATGCTTCCAGATTCGCGAAACCTTCCCACATAAGATCAATCTGGGAAGCATTACAAGCCATCCAGGAATCGCCCCAAGGCGTCACATAGTAGAACTCGTTCAACCGATAGAATTCCACCGTATGAGTGGTTCCATCTAAGAAATAATATTCCATCGTGATCTTGTCGTTCTCATCATAATCCGGGGTACCTTCCTCCGGGGTGATCTCATAGTCCATCATGATGCCGATAACCTTCTGATACTGTGTTCTAAACGCAGAACCATCTACCAGCTGATCATTCAGGTAATAAACCTCCAGACGTTCGGCTGAAGATTCTTCCGTGGAAGATATCTCCGACTCATCCTGACGCAGAATCCTACCCTCATAGGACTGGCCTTCTGCCGTTCCCGTCACCTTGAATCCGTCCATCTCCTGAATATTGTAGATGAATACAAGTTTCTGCAAATACTCGAAGGGTTCGAAATCGTAACAATCCAGTGAGCTGGCAGCTACCGTATAGACGTCTTTCGAGCTGCCCTCCCGGAAATAAATCAATTCTTCACCATCCTCATTCGTTCCTGCGGATGTTCCAAAGTAGTAATCCACCGTATGGTACTCATATACCGGCTTCGCTTCCTCTGCAGAACTATCCTCCGAAGAACTCTCTTCCACACGTGTCGTTAGCTTCACATGATGCTCAAAGCTTTCTTCCCCCAAACCATACTGATCCAGATCCTCCGCGTCAGATTCAACCAGCTTTTCTACGGATACAGAAGTGTATTCCGCAAACATATCGCCAATATTCCCGGTGACTACGGAAGCGTACCAATCGTAGGGCTGCAGCATCTTAAAAGCCGATGTATCGTAGATTCCCTCATGCGTCTCTCCTTCATCCCACATGGAAATCTCGATTGGACGAGAGTTTTTCTTCTCCAGCAGAAGATATGTCAGTTCCTCTTCCACATTGATCTGCTCGATGGTAATGCTTCTCAGGTTCGTCAGATCATAGCCTGCATAGGTAGCTACACTCTTATATACGGTAAACACGCCATCCCGATCCGACAGCATCGCGTAGCGGTACACTCCGTCCGGCGTCTCATTTCCTACGTACACCGTTACTTCCGTACCATCCGTATAATGAATCGTTACTTCCGCATACGGATCATCCAATCCGAAATTAGCCAGGTCCACACTGCCTGTGCTGGCCGCGATCGTACTCACTGCCTTCAAAGAAGATCCTACGGATGTCAGATTATTAATCGAAGAACTGGTCAGTTCCCAATCCTCGTACCCCTCTAACGACCAGGTCTGCTCTGTCTCTGTATTGCCACTGGAATCCTCCGTTTCGCTCAATATAGACACGAGTGTATACGAGGCCGCCGCGTTCTGTACTTCGATCGTCTCGATCTCCGTCTCATCATGTTCTAAAAGATATTCAGTTTCGGTCCCCCAGGAAGATTCCTCCGACGATTCCTCGCCTGTGGACATAATTCCCTGATTCTGCAGGATCGTGATCACCACGACCGCGGCAATGAGAATCAGAAGAACGCCTCCAAAGAGCGCCAGCTTCTTGCCCTTACTCATAGACGCTTCCTCCGTGACCATACGACAATCCCCGCGATGATGAGCGCCAACGGAATCATAATTACGAATACTGCGCTCAGCGTCACCATCGTGCTGGCATTGATCGACAGGGTATCCGTCACATACTCTTTGGGCTCAATATACAGAGTATCTACCGCGGTCTGCAGATAATTCAATGTATTATGCAGCAGAGTATAGTTACCGTTAGTCAGGAATCCATTCTCATAGTCAAACATATACGCGCTGCCGAATACTGCGATACGAGTATTCTTCAAGTCTCCATCCACAGATGTCGTATCTTCGATCATCAACCCCGTATAGAACTGTCCCTGCTCATCGCCTTCTTCCACATCCATGGTCTCGCTGGCAGAATCCGCCTTGATGATCGCGCTCTCCGACGTCGTCAGAAGCGGGGTAATCTCTGTGCTGCGGTTCCGATCTTCCTCCACGGTAAAACCGACAGACCAGAGTTGCTGCACATCCGTCTTAGAAAGCCCTTCTGTCACATCATGCTCGCCGACATCCGGCAGAATCAGATTCGGATACCGATAGTAATACTCGCTGTCTGTCTCGATCATGCTGCCGCGATGCACCGTCACACCGTATCTGGCCAACAGACGGTTGAAGTTTTCCATATTGTCCGGATACGCCACGCTCAGGTTAAGCATCAGACGCCCTCCGTCATCCAGATATGCCTGCAAATCCTCATACTCCAGATCCGTCAAGTCAGAGGTCGGGTTGTTAATCACAAGCACCGTATAATCATTGGCCTCCAAAGCTGTCTCCGCATCTGCAAAGCTATACGTGGTCAGCTCAAAGTTGGCGTCGGTCAGAAGAGCCTGTACCGCGGATGAGATTTCTATCTCCCCGTGTCCCGTCAGCTGATACAGAACCGGCGTATTCTCGCTGGTCACATACTGAATCGCGGACGTCAGCGTCTCTTCCGCCTGGAACGCGGTAATCTCATAATCATAAGAATACGTAGACTGATTCAGCGTCTGCGTATACTCATACAGGTCCGAATTGCTGACAATCTTATACTTTCCCGTATTCTCATTCACGACAATCAGGCTGTTCGTTGCGATTGTCTCCCCGGCCTGCGTATACGGCTGGGTAAATTCCGGATTCGTATATGGATCTACCTGCTGATAATGGATCTTATCGCTGTTCTGCACATAGTCCTCAATCAGCGCGATCGCTTCCGTATTCTCGTTGCCGGATACATACAGACCATAAATCGTCACATCATCCTGTACATCTTCCAGGATCAGCGTTGTCCTGGAACCGATCGTATATAACTGCTCCGGCGTCAGATCCACCGTAATATGCAGCTGCTGGAATAAAATATTCACCACCACAAAAGCTATCAGGGCCAAGACGACCACAATCGTCATATATCCGCCATACTTCAGGTTCTTATTCTTCTTGGCGGAATTCTTAAAACTGAACTTTCCCATGTGTCCTCTTCCTCCCTTAGCTCCATCTTCTCTTCTCGATCACCTGAATGGTCAGGAATACCACAAACACGGTGAACGACGCGTAGAATACCACATTTGAAAAATCAAAAACGCCGGTATAAAAATCACTGTAACGGGTAACCAGGGAACACCAGTCCGCCACATTGACCAGCAGGTTGTCATACACAGACGGCACAAAAAAGAAGAGCAACACAGCCGCACCGATACTGACTACGGAAACAATGCCTGTCACATAGATGTCTTTGATCGCGCGATAGATCAGAAACGCTACAATCAATGCCGCAATGATGACCACTCCCAACGCAAAAGTCCGGCTCGTCGGCAGCATAGCCGCAATGCCGTCCAGCAGGAAAATGAGCATAAAAACACCAATACTGGCAATCGCCGCCACCAGTTGATTCTCCGTCATGGAAGAGATCAGCATACCAATCGCCGTAAAACAGCAGCCATACAAGAAGAATCCGATATAGCCGCCGACCACCTTCTGAATCGGCACCGAACCTCCTAATGCGGACAGCACGATCGGCTGCAGCATGGTAATCACAAGCGCCAATGTAAACAGCGTAAGAGCCGCCAAGTATTTCCCCATTACGATCTTCCAGATCTTAATCGGAGAAGTAAACAGAAGCTGATCCGTCTTGTTTTTCATTTCCTCAGAAAACATACGCATGGTCAGGAGCGGAAGCGCAAACAGAATCAACAGCGTCACCGCGTCCAAAACATAGCTGTAATCCGAATTCTGATAGATCAGGCCATACAGCATAAAATAGATGCCAAACAAAACCAGCATAAACGCCATAAACACATATCCCAAAGGCGTCGTAAAATAACTGCGCAGTTCCTTTAAGTATACGGCTCTCATGCTCTCTTCGCCTCTCTTTCTCCAGTAATCTGCAGGAAGATGTCTTCCAGATTGACCTCACTGGTCTTCATCATCAGGATCGGATACCGATTCTCACTGCAGAAATTGAAGATCGCTTCCCGTACATCGACTTCATCTTCTGTTTCCACATTCACATCCACAGCACCCTCTTCGCGGATTCGAACAATCTCTGCAAACTGAACTCCAGGAAGCTGAGCAATGCCATTCAGAACATCATTTTTAGGACCCTTGATCCGCAACTCCAACTTATTGCTCTTGACTGCGGTTTTGGCCAGATTATCCGGCGTATCCGTCGCCACGATACGGCCTCGATTGATGATGATCACACGATCACAGACTGCCTGCACCTCTGCCAGAATATGGGAACTGATAATCAGCGTATGCTCCTCGCTCAGATCCTTAATCAGATCCCGCACCTCCGTAATCTGCTTCGGATCCAGACCCACCGTGGGCTCATCCAGAATTAACAGCTCCGGATCTCCAATCAACGCCTGCGCAATACCCACACGCTGTTTATACCCTTTGGATAAGTTGCGGATCAAACGCTTACGCACATCGTTGATTCGTACCTGTTTGGTAATCTTCGTGATCATTTCCGCTTTTTTCGACATAGGAACCTTCTTCAGATCACAAACAAAATTCAGATACTCGTTCACCGTCATATCCGTATAGAGCGGCGGCATTTCCGGAAGGTATCCGATTTTTTGTTTTGCCTTCTCCGGATTATCCAATACGCTTAATCCATCCACCAACACTTCCCCTTCTGTCGATGAAAGATATCCTGTAATAATATTCATGGTCGTGGATTTCCCGGCGCCATTAGGCCCCAGAAAGCCGACCACTTCGCCTTTTTCTATGGTAAAGGATACGTTATCCAGCGCAAGATGATTACCGTAGCGCTTTACCAGGTTCTTTACTTCTATCAAGGCATTTCTCCTCCTGATTTACAGTTTTCTAGATTGTAACGAAAAAACATGAATTGCCTATGAACAAGCTGTAAAAGAATCTCCCTTTCTTTTAGGGCTTAATCCACGCGATTCTGCGGTTTGCCAGCCCTCCACGCGGCAATGTTTTCGTAAGCAATCTTGGCTCTCTTCTGTAGAGCCTCTATCGTAGCAAAACCAATATGCGGCGTAATCAGCGTATTCGGTGTGTGATACAGCGGATGATCCTTCATCGGCGGCTCCTGTTCGAATACATCCATGCCGCAGCCGGCAATCTGACCGCTCTGAAGCGCCTCAGCGAGCGCCGCACTGTCCACTACAGGTCCTCTGGCCGTATTGATCAGAATAGCGGACTTCTTCATCTGTGCCAGTTCTTCCTTCCCAATCAGGCCCTTTGTCTGCTCCGTCAGCGGAACATGCAGAGAGATGATATCACTCTCTTTCAAAAGCTCCGACAGCTCCACATACCGTACGCCGGGCAGCTCTTTCCGGCTTCTGCTATAGGCCAGCCCCTCGCATCCGAAAGCATTCGCAATCGCCGCCACTCTTCTGCCGATCGCGCCAGTTCCGATAACGCCAAACTTCTTTCCTTCCAACTCCGGTCCGATCAGGCCATCCTTGGTCCCCCCCTGACGAATCACACTGTCGCATTCTCTTATCCTGCGGTACAGGCTGATGACCATGCCGAAGACCAGATCCGTGACGGCTACCGTAGAATAGCCTGCGCAGTTGGAAACAACAACGCCCTTCTCCCGGCAAGCCTCCATATCAATATGGTCGTAACCGGTAAACGCAACGGATAGGAACTGCAATTTGCGAAAACCGCGAATGACTTCTCCGGACAGCGGCTGATTCGCCACGATGATGGCCTCCGCGTCCTCTCCCCTGGCAATCAGCTTCTGGGAATCTGTTTCTCGCTGATCATAATATACGACTTCCACATCCTGTCCCAAGGTCTCCTCCGCCATCCGGTTCAGCTTCTCCCGCTCAACTCCTAATGGCTCCACTACAACGACTTTCATATTTGTGCCTCCCATAAACCAAAATAATATTAACCTCTATTAATTTACTCTCTTTTCGGCATTTTGTCAATAAAAAGAAGCAGCCGGCAAGACATTGGCCGACTGTTTCCATCAAGCTCTTAACGAACCCAATACTTTCTGGTGAAGAACCAAGCCAAGCCTCCGGCCGCAGTCCATAATATCCATGGCAGTACAGTCAGCGGCTGCGACGCCGTCAGATTCAACAGCTGACTTACGGAAATGAGAATCGCCGGAGATACCCAGCCAAATACGTCTAGGCCCAGGATGAGCAGCAGCGCCGGCACTCCCAGAATCCCCAGCACCATCATATACGCGCTTTCCATTCGATTAGCCCGGCTCCCGATAAACATCGCCACAAAAGCCGTCAAAATCAACATACACGTGCGAAGGCCATAGGTCAGCGCCATATATCCGCCGATACTGATTTTTAGCGGAAAGTCCTGCAGAAAATCCAGATTCTGCACCGGCGCGGCCAATACGCTCGGTTGATATTCCTCCAGGAAACTCAGGATTTCATGTCCATACAAAATAGCGCTGACCGCCGCAGCCAGCAACACCGCCAGCAGTGTCTTGCGGCGAAATATGCCCCGGCGTCCCCGTTTGACAGAACGCAGCATGTAGACCACGCCCGCCTGCCGCTCATAAGCCACAAGCCCCACACTGCAGAGTGCCACCACAATCATCGCCAGCGTCGCGTTGCGTCTCTGTACTTCCTGCGGCCAGTCCCCATACAGATTGCGATAGGGTTCCTGCTGCAGAAGCCACGGTTCATACCCTCCTTCTCCCGCGCGCTGTCGCAGTTCCTGCACACGCGCCTCCAGCTGATCGAGCGCACTCTGCAGCTGCCCGTCATTCGGATCCGCCAAGGCCCTCGCATTGGCCATGTAATCATCCATCGCAGAATCCGCCGGGCCTTCCGCATCTCGTAAGTACGCCTCGTACCACATGTCGTAGTTGCCACTGTCCGACTGATAGGTATAATACTGCAAATCCCCCGCGAAAACATACAGAACCACCAGCAAAAGTATACTCCATTCCAGAAGAAGTGTCTTATAGGTCTCCATGCCGCCGATACTCAGACGCCGCCGTCCCAGATCCAATACGCGGTTAGTCAGGTGCGCAAACTTGCTGAGCCAGTCCCTGTTCCCCGCGGGATACCGATTGCGCTGCACCCACAGCGCGCCGAAAAGAAAGAGCGCCACAAGAAACGGCAGAGCCCATAGCGCCAGCGTTCGTATGCCAAAGGGATATCCAAACAAATCAATATTCAGATACTGCGTGTAGAGTTTTGATGTCTGAATATACGAAAACAAGTTGAAGTATTTCAGAGGATTCAAAATACTCTGTACCGGCAGCGTCGCAAAGAGAACATACTCCACGATCAGAATCGCCGCCAATACGGTCACCGAAAACTGAATATTGCTGATCCACCCCAGCACGCACCACAGCAGAATTCCAATCAGAAAACCACTGGCTGCCTTAACCAGCAGATACTGCACGATCCAGCCGCCAATACTAATCGGTATGGGACAGGTCTTGAAACTCATAAGCGACTGCAGGGATCTCCCCAGATCCTCCCACCCACCTTCCAATTCGAGTGCCAGAACCAGATTGACTCCATAGAGCAGAAGCGTATAAATCACACAGACTACAAGCAGGATCCTCACGCGAACCCATCCCAGATGCATCCGTCCCTTCTGACAGCTGCGAATCGTACTCCACAATCCCTTCTTTCGTTCTTCCAGAAATGCCAGGACAAACACAATCAGAACTACTACATAGAGATAATCCGCTAAATCAAAGGCAATCCACGACTCCATGCCTCGATTATTGCCCATCTCTACCGTCACATCCTGTATGGTCCGAAATTCTCCTGCTGTTTTCTGCAAATTCCGATAGGAGAAGCTGTTCGGATCGCCAAAAATCGTCGTCTGAGATTGTGTCTCCGCCTGTGTCTGAATCTGCGCCAGATATCCCGGATAATCGATCAGATACTGCAGCTGCTCCTGCAGTTCTGAATAGGCCTGAGAGTATTTTCTACTCCCGGCTCGCAGCGCTTCCGGCTGATCGATAAGAGCGACCAGATCCGGATATCCTGCCAGCATATCCGCGACTTCTTCTGCCGATTTATCCTCCAGCGCCCATCCCCATGTCCAAAGCACCACATCACTCAGAATATCACTCTGTTCCGTCAGATACGTCAGTGCCTCTTCCAGACTATAGCCCTGCAGCTCTTTCACCAGTCCCTGATAGAACTGGTTATCCTCTGTCATTTCCTGCCAGGAAGACAACTGGATACTCCCCGTACAATCATATAAAAACAGGCCGATACAAATCAATGGAACCGCCAGAAGCAACGCAAGCCTTCTGGGATTACTCAGTATTCTCTTCCACTCTCCCATGGCCTATTCCCCCAGAAAATACAGATATACATCCTCCAGACTCAAGTGATATGCCACAGGCTCCCACTCCGGCGGAATCGCCGCGATCAGCTCCTGCGGCGTACCCATGCGCTGCAGTTTTCCCTTTTTCATCAACAACACCTGGTCTGCTATGGATTCAATATCACTGACGATATGAGTCGCTAAGAGTACGATACGATCCTGGGATAATTCATGGATAAATGTACGGATTCGCACGCGCTCCTTCGGATCCAGTCCTGCCGTCGGTTCGTCCAGGATCAAGATCTTCGGATCGCCCAGAAGCGCCTGCGCCAAAAGCGCCCGCTGCCGCATCCCCCCGGAAAATCCCAGCAGCTTCTTATGCCGCACATCCTGAAGATTTGCAAGCTCCAGTACGTACTGCACCTGCTCTCGCACAGCCTTCCCCTTGATCCCCTTCAGTCTGGCGATGTACGTCAGGAAACTCTCTGCCGTCATATGTTCGTACATTCCCTGCTGCTGCGGCATATATCCCAGATATTGACGGAAGCGATCTCCCATCTGTAAAATCTCTTGATCATCCAACAGAATCCGTCCCTCATCTCTACGAATATTGTCCGTGATCAGATTCATCATCGTGCTCTTTCCAGCGCCATTCGCTCCCAGGATCCCATAAATTCCCGTTTCAAAGGTGATGGAAAAATCCGATAGCGCCTCTAACTTCCCGTATCGTTTCGTCACGTGTTCTAATTTTAACTCCATGTCCACCCCTCCTGTTTTGTTCACAAAATACGAAAAACTCTTTTATTCATTATAACAATTTTCCCCTATAATGTCAAACAGAAGTATGCAAAAATGCACGATTTTAAAAGGCCACCCCTTCATATCGGGATGGCCTCTTGACTCTCCTTATTCGCAGCGAATCGCTTCGTATCCTGCTTCCTTCACAGCATCCATCAGCACCTCATCAGAAACATCTTTCGCAAGCTCTACGACTGCCTTCTTATCCTCTAGGCTGACCTCAACCCCCTCGACGCCTTCCACGCCTTCCAGCGCTTTCTTCACATGCGCCTGGCAATGCGCGCACATCATTCCTTCTACATACACTGTCTTTGTCATTTTATTTTCCTCCTTCTTCTCCGGTATAGGACACGGAGCATTTCTATCCGTCAAACCGGGCAATGTGTCCGGCAGAGGGACCTTCTTATGCGGCACATCCCGCTTTGCAGAATGCACCTGAAACAGATTCAGCCGCAGCGCATTCATTACGACGCAGAAACTGGAAAGGCTCATCGCCGCAGCGCCGAACATGGGGTTCAGCTGCCACCCCAGCACGGGAATCAACACCCCGGCTGCCAGGGGAATCCCGATGCAATTATAAAAGAAAGCCCAGAACAGGTTCTCATGAATATTCCGCAGCACCTGACGAGAAAGGCGAATCGCCGCCGGCACATCCAAGAGGCTTGATTTCATCAGAACAACATCGGCTGCATCCAGCGCCACATCTGCGCCTGCGCCAATCGCGATGCCCACATCCGCACGCGTTAACGCCGGCGCGTCATTGATTCCATCGCCCACCATGGCTGTTTTTCCCAGCGTTGACAGACTCCGCACCACCGCTTCCTTGTCTCCCGGAAGCACATCCGAGATGACCTTCTGAAGTCCTACCTGCCGTCCAATGGCCTCCGCAGTCCTGCGATTATCCCCTGTCAGCATGATGGTCTGGATACCCATGTCCTCCAGTTCCCGAATCGCCTGCGCACTGTCCGGCTTTACCACATCCGCTACCGCGATGATTCCCAGAAGCTTCGTCCCCATCGCGAAATACAACGGCGTCTTGCCTTCTTCCGCCAATTCCTCTCCGGCTCTTTCCATGGATTCTGTCAATAAGCCCTGTTCCCGCATAAGCGCCGCATTGCCGCCAATCGCCCTCTCCCCGTTGATACGTCCTTGGACACCATGTCCAGGCATCGCCGAAAATGCGGCGGCCGGCTCATAGGTTAGCCCTTCCTCCTGGGCATGTTCTCGAACAGCCTTAGCCAGCGGATGTTCACTCTTTTCTTCCAATGCCGCGGCCACCGCGATCAGTTCCTCTTTCGTTATATTTTCATTCGGCCGCAAATCCGTCACCTGCGGTTTCCCCTCTGTGACCGTTCCCGTCTTATCCAAAATTACAAAATCTGTCTTGCCTGCCGCCTCTAAGGCAGAAGCCGTCTTAAACAACACACCATTCTTAGCGCCCAGACCGCTCCCTACCATGATCGCCACCGGTGTGGCCAAACCCAGCGCACAAGGACAGCTGATCACCAGCACACTGATCGCGCGCGCCAGTGCGAAGCCAAAAGTCTCGCCTACCAGCATCCAGACAACGAATGTCACAAGCGCAATCCCAATGACCGCCGGCACAAACACGCCGGATACCTTATCGGCCACCTTGGCGATGGGCGCCTTGGTCGCTGCCGCATTCTCCACCATTTCAATGATCTGACTCAGCGTGGTGTCGCCACCGACTCGTGTGGCTGTGCAGGTCAAGAATCCATTCTGATTGAGCGTGGCTGCGCTGACCAGGCTGCCGGGCTGTTTGTCTACTGGAAGACTCTCTCCCGTCAGCGCTGCCTCATTGACCGCGCTCTCTCCCTCGACTACTCGCCCATCTACCGGAATGCTTTCGCCAGGACGCACCAGAAACGTATCGCCAGTCTGCACCTCTTCAGCAGGAATCGTCTCTTCCTTACCGTCGCGCAGGACTCGGGCCGTCTTGGGCGCCAGATCCATCAGACTCTTGATGGCATTAGTCGTCTTTCCCTTGCTGCGTGCCTCCAGAAGTTTTCCCACCGTGATCAGCGTCAGGATCATGGCGGCCGACTCGAAATATAATTCATGTAGGTAATGCTCTGTGTGAGCCGTGTCGCCGCTCATCGCAAACAACATCGCCACGCTGTACAGATAGGCCGCCGCACTGCCCATGGCCACCAGCGTATCCATGTTGGGCCCGCCATGAATCAGGCTGGTCATACCGCTGATGAAAAATCGCTGATTGATAACCATCACCGCTGTCGTCAGAAGCAGCTGATACAGGCCAATCGCCATCGGGTTCTCCCGAAATCCCGCCGGAATGGGCCAGTCCCACATCAGCGCTCCCATGGACACATACATCAGAGGAATCAGCAAGACTAAAGACGCGATCAATCTCTTGGCCAGCTTCGGCGTTTCGTGATCTTCCAGTGCCTCCCTGGCTGCCTGTACGTTTGTTTGCGCTTTCTGTTCCGGACTGGCTCCATATCCCGCCGTCTGTACGGCCTGACAGATCGCCTGCGCCGACGCCGGTGCGTCATACTGCACACTCATGGAATTGGTCAGAAGACTCACCGTGACCTCACTGACTCCCTCAACCGCAGCCACAGCCTTCTCCACATGCGCACTGCAGGCCGCACAGGTCATACCCGTTACATTAAATTTCTCGGTACGCATACCATCCTCTCCTTACTTGAGCTTCTTGATCAGATCCACGGCCTCATCCACAATCTGCAGATTCCCCTGCTGAATCTCCTCTACCACACAGGTCTCCATGTGATTTTGCAATATCATATATCCCACACTCTGCAGCGCACGCTGTATCGCGGCCACTTGTATCAGAATATCTCCACAATATCTGTTTTCATCCACCATGTTTTTGATCCCGTTCAGCTGTCCCATAATCCGATTCAGCCGATTCTGCAGTGCTTTCTGCGTCTCCTCATCGCGCGGCGTATGCTTCTTGTGTACACAACACTCCATGGTATTCCTCCTCCCCAATACCCCTATAGGGTATCTGTAGCTATCATATACCCCCACCCGGTATTTGTCAAGTCTATTTTTTGCTTTTTTTCAAAAATTATGTTAGCATGGATGTAGTTTTCACACGCCAAATCGTAGTTTATAGGTAGAGGAGGTGTTCCCCATGGATGATGAACAGATCATCGAACTTTTCTGGCAACGCTCAGAAGACGCCATCACTGCACTGGACGCAAAATACGGCCTTCTTTGTCACACATTATCCTATCAGCTTGTCAATAACCAACAGGACGCTGAGGAATGCGTCAACGATGCCTACCTGGGCATATGGAATGCAATTCCGCCTGCACATCCCCATTGCTTAAGCGCCTATCTGTGCAAAATCGTTCGCAACCTGTCCCTGAAAAAACATGAGCAACGGTCCGCTGCCAAGCGCGATAGCCAATATGACGTGGCACTGGAAGAGCTGGCTGAGATCCTGCCTGGCCCAGAAGACGTCTGGTCGAACCTGGCAGTTCAAACGCTCACGCAAGCTCTGGAACATTTTTTAGATACGCTTTCTCAGGAAAACCGCGTCATCTTTGTGCACCGATACTGGTTTGGCGATTCATATCAGACAATCGCCGGGCAGGTACATAAGAGCGAAAAAAACGTCTCTGTTCGCCTCACCCGGCTCCGCAAACAACTTCGACAATATCTGATTCAGGAGGGAATTCTATGAAAACGCAACGACTCTCTCATGCGCTCGCTGATCTGAGTGATCGCTATATTTCTGAGGCCATAGAGTATACGACCCCCGTATCAAAACGGCATCCATTTCGCATGGCTTCTCTGTCCGCTTGCCTGGTTCTAATCCTTACCCTGGGCCTGTGGCAGCTTCGTCCGCAGTCTCAGGTGATCACACTTGCTAGTGGCGATACTCTTTGTTTTGCGCCTGCCTCTTCGCTATTTTCTAGGGATCTGGCACTCTCTGTTCATTCCCGAGAACTGTCCTCCGCTGAGCTTGAAATCCTTTTCCCCGGCCTGTCTGCCAGTGCCATCGGAATCTGGAATCAAGAAGATCTCTCTCTTCTGGGCTTTGAAGGCAATATTGGCACTATAAACTTCACAATCTCTACGACAAATGCCATTTTGCAGGATACTTTCATAGAAGGTCATGAAACCATCAGCTATGTGAATGGCGTAGCCATCCAAGCTGGCTATTATCGTTCTTCTGCCAATAGCCATGAAATTCGTACCATGATCTATTATGCGGCCTTTATGCTGGATGGGCAGACCTTCTACATCGAATGCGCCGGAGAAGAAAGTACCCAGGAAACCCTGCGCATCAATCTCGCCCAAGTTCTCTGCCAGCTCATCGAAAATGATCCCTTGCCAAATCTCAATTTTTAACTTTCGAAGGCTGCTGCGTATTTCCCGGCAGCCTTTCTACTTGTGTAGCTATCGATCAGGAGATTATCTGAATTTTGGCTTTTCGAGTATCCTGTATACGCTTATCGACTAGGAGACTGCTCGGATCCAGACTGTTTGCGTATACTACATACGCTTATCGACCAGGAGCCTGCTCGAACCCTGAAAATCTGAGTATACAGGCTCCCCTGATTCTGGCTTTTCGCGTGTCCTATATACGCTGTCGGCCAGGAGCACGCTCGGATCCGGGCTGTTTGCGTATACTTTATATGCTATCGACCTGGAACCTGCCCAGAACCTGAGCTGTTTGCGTATACAGTATACGCTTATCGACTAGGAGACTGCTCGAACCCTGAAAATCTGAGTATACAGGCTCCTCTGATTCTGGCTTTTCGCGTGTCCTATATACGCTGTCAGGCAGGAGCTGCTGTAGGTCACGCAATCCCTGCGCTCCTGCAGCAGCTTCACGATGCGTATGGCAATATCTTCCATGAAAGTCCCCCTTTCGCAAAAAGGGGGACTTTCACACAGAAATGGCTTAAAATCATGTCTTTGAAGGGACGGAAAAATTCTCCATTTTATAATAAAAGGACAAGCACTCGGCTCGCCCTTTTCTATAAATTATACCTTTTCCTTGGCTGCATATGTCGTATGCAGAAGTTCATGCGCTTTACCGTGTCCCGGCTCGCCCATATAGTCTGCGTACAGTTTCTTCACGAACGGATTTTCATGGGATTTGCGGATCTTCTTCTCCACGTCCTCTCCGCACAAAGCCGCCTGACGCTTCCGAATGACGCCGAAATCGCCATGATGATACGGCTGACCGCCGCCATTCACGCAGCCACCGGGACAGGCCATAATCTCCACCGCGTGTAGATTATCCGGGTTGCCTGCCTTGATCTCTTCCATGATCTTCCGAGCATTACCCAGACCACTGGCTACTGCCACATTGATCGTCAGATCTCCGATCTGAACTGCTGCCTTCCGAATACCAGAGGAAGTGCTGCGAATATCATCAAATTCCACTTTCTCCAATGTCTCGCCAGTCAGCCACTCGTAGGCTGTACGAAGCGCCGCCTCCATAACGCCGCCCGTCTTGCCGAAAATCACACCCGCGCCGGTGGATTCCCCCAGAGGATCATCGAAATCGTCATCTTCCAGATTCTTCAGGTCGAAGTTGAACTGCTTGATGAGCCCGGCCAGCTCATGTGTGCTGATCGAATAATCGATATCCGGATTTTCGTCCATAGCAAACTCCTCGCGCTGAGCCTCGTACTTTTTGGCGATGCACGGCATAATGGAGACGACTATCAGCTGTTCTCTCTGCACACCCAGTTTCTCCGCGAAATAACTCTTGGCGATCGCGCCGAACATCTGCTGCGGCGACTTCGCCGAAGATGGCAGATCCAGATACTCCGGATACTGCGTCTCGATGAAATTCACCCAAGCAGGACAACATGAAGTCATCAGCGGCAGCGCCACCGGCTCGCCCTTGATATACTTCTGCAGACGCTCTGCCAGTTCCGTCGCCTCTTCCATGATCGTCATATCCGCAGTAAAATCGGTATCAAACACATAGTCAAACCCGATCTTCCGCAGCGCCGCTACCATCTTGCCCGTGACGGATGTGCCCGCAGGATAACCAAACTCTTCGCCCAGCGCTGCACGAACCGCTGGCGCCGTATTGACCACCACAACCTTATCCGGATCGGCCAGATCGGCCATCAGACGATCAACTGCGCTGGTATTGCTGGTCAGCGCGCCCACCGGACATACCTGTACGCACTGCCCGCAGTACGTACAGACAGACTCCGCAAGTGGAACCTGGAAAGAAGTGGAAACCACAGCCTCGAACCCGCGATTCACACCGGAAAGCGCGCCTACAGTCTGTACCTGGTTGCAGACTGTCTCGCACCGTCTGCACATGATGCACTTATTCATATCGCGTACGATCGATACACTGGTGTCCAAAGGATAGGTGGACTGCGCTGTTCCTGTCACCCGAATTTTCCGAATCCCCATCTTCTCCGAAACCTTCTGCAAATCGCATTCTCCTGCCTTCGCGCAGGTTAGACAATCCTTCGGATGGTCAGAAAGCATCAGCTCCAGCACGGTCCTTCTCTCTTCCAGCACCTTGGGCGTATTGGTATGCACCACCATGCCCTCGGCCACCGGTGTGGCGCAGGCCGGCGCCAAATTGCGGCGTTTTTCCACTTCGACCACACAGACCCGGCAGGAGGCCGGCTGATTATTCAGGCCAATCTCATGCATATGCAGGTGACAGAGCGTAGGAATCTCGATCCCCAGTTTTTTTGCCGCGTCCAGAATCGTACTGCCCTTTTCTACCTGAACCGCCTGTCCGTCTATTGTCAGATTGATCATATCCATGCTTCTGTCCCCCCTTATTTCTTCACGATAGCGCCGAACTTACACTTATCCATACAGGTACCGCATTTGATACACTTCTCCTGAAGAATACTGTGCGGATTACGCACCGTTCCCTCGATCGCGTTCACCGGACAATTCCGGGCGCACAGCGTGCACCCCTTACATTTCTCCGGATCAATATAGAACTTCAGGAGCGCTGTACATTTACCCGCCGGACAGCGTCCGTTCACATGGGCAATGTATTCGTCCTCAAAGGCCGCCAGCGTAGACAGAACCGGATTGGGCGCCGTCTGTCCCAATCCGCATAGCGCCGTATCCTTAATGACCTGGCTCAGCCGCTTGAGTTCGGCAATATGCTCCATCGTTCCCTTGCCCTGGGTGATGTCCTTCAAAAGTTCCGACAGACGCTTGGTTCCCACACGGCAAGGCGTACATTTCCCACAGGACTCTTCCTCGGTAAATTCCAGATAAAAGCGCGCCACAGAAGGCATACAGTCATCCTCATCCATGACGATCAGACCGCCGGATCCCATCATGGAACCCTTCGCCACCAGGCTGTCAAAATCGATCGGCGTATCCAGATCCTTCTCTGTCAGACATCCACCCGAAGGTCCGCCCGTTTGCGCCGCCTTAAACTTCTTGCCGTTTTTGATGCCGCCACCGATATCAAAGATGACCTCTCGCAGTGTCGTTCCCATCGGCACCTCGATCAGTCCCACGTTATTGATCTTACCCGCCAGCGCAAATACCTTGGTTCCCTTGCTCTTTTCTGTGCCGATAGAGCTGAACCAATCGGTTCCCTTCAGAAAGATGACCGGTACATTCGCGAAGGTTTCTACATTATTTACATTCGTAGGCTTGCCCCAATATCCGCTTTCCGCAGGGAACGGCGGCTTAGTCGTGGGCTCGCCTCGATTGCCCTCCATGGAATGAATCAGAGCCGTCTCCTCCCCACAGACAAACGCGCCCGCGCCGAAGGAGATCTGAATATCAAAACTAAAATCTGTCCCCAGAATATGCTCGCCTAAGAGCCCGCATTCCCGGGCCGATTCGATGGCCTTCTCCAGTCTTTGAATCGCCAGCGGGTATTCCGCCCGAATATAGACTCTACCCTCGCTCGCGCCAATCGCGTAACCGCAGATAGCCATGGCTTCTACGATACTGTGCGGATCTCCTTCTAGAATCGAACGATCCATGAAAGCGCCCGGATCTCCTTCATCCGCGTTGCAGACCACGTATTTCTGCTCTGCCTGATACCCTCTGGCAAACTGCCATTTCAGCCCTGTCGGGAAACCCGCGCCGCCGCGTCCACGAAGGCCGGATTTTTTGACTTCCTCGATGACCTCTTCCGGCTTCATCTGCGTGATACACTTGGCAAGCGCCTGATAGCCCTCCTGCCGAATATAGTCTTTGATATTTTCAGGATCGATATAGCCGCAGTTTCGAAGCGCTACACGCTGCTGCTTCTTATAAAAATCCATATGTTTGGAATCGGAAATATGTTCATTCGTCTTCGGATCCAGATATAAGAGGCGCTGCACCTTTTCATTATTCATGATATGGCTCTCCACGATCTCCTTCGCGTCCTCCGGCTTGACCTGCGTATAAAAGGTATTATCCGGCAGGATCTTTACAATCGGTCCCTTTTCACAGAATCCAAAGCATCCGGTTCGAACCACTTCCACCATATCCTCAAGGCCCTGTGCCGCAAGCTCCGCGCGCAGATTTTCTACGATCTTCTGAGAATCGGAGGATTGGCAGCCTGTACCGCCGCATACAAGAATACTGACTCTCTCCTGTTTCTCCGCTTCCTGTTGTGCAACGCAAATGGTTTTGAGCTGTTCTACTGTCGTGATCTTTTCCATGTTGCTCCCCCTTATTCACACTCTGCCAGAATCGAGTCCACCATGTCTGGCGTCACCCGTCCGTACACCTTGTCGCCTACCAGCATGACTGGCGCCAATCCACAGGCGCCCACACACCGCAGGGAACGCAGTGAGAACTTACCATCCGGCGTCGTCTCACCGGGTTCGATCGAAAGTTTCTTACGCAGCTCTTCCAGCACGCTTTCCGCTCCGCGAACGTAACAAGCCGTTCCCATACATACGGATATCTCATACTTCCCTTTTGGCTTCATCGTGAAGTAGGAATAGAAGCTGACAACTCCATATACTTTTGATACCGGCACGCCCAATTCCTTGGCCACAAAGACCTGTACCTCCCGCGGCAAATAGCCAAAGATTCCCTGTGCCCGATGCAGCACGCGAATCAACTCTCCCTGTTTCGTGGGAAGTGCGTCGATAAATCGCTTTAGCTCATCATATTTCTCTTGATCGGCTCCGCTACAGCACCCCATATGTTTACCTCCCCATGATGCTCATCATCTCTGATTTGTCATGCTTTTTTTAGCATGCTTCTATCATTATATCAAATAACCGAAGGGATGTAAAGCAACTGGCTCAAATTTTGTTAGTTTTTTATCAAATAATAACCCCTTTGCTATTCCATATCCCGATTCGATGTTTCCTATCAAAAAACTTCATTTTTCTCTTGAATCCCGTTCTCTCTCATGATATGATAAGGACTGCAATTATTTTTGAAGTAGGAGGTTTTTTCTGTGAAATTCATCGAAAAACATCCATACCTGCTGATCACTGCTGCCATCATTCTGGCCTGCATTGTCTTTCAGGTTCCCTTTGGCTGGTCACTCTTGATTCTGTTAGGCTATGGTTTGATCGTATACATTGTCAATCTGGGCACTGCCGTAGGGTGGACAGGCTATCTTCTGGACGGCTTTTTGAGACGTCCTAAATTTGTTCACAAGTTATATCGTTTTGCCATTCAGCATAATACCCGCTGCGTCTATGCCATGCTGGCCTATGGCATGGATCTCCTCAAAGAAGGTGATTACGCTACGGCACTTGATCTTTTCGAAAAGGTACTGGCCCGGGACAAGGTGAATCCCATGCTAGTCAAGTATGCCGAGCAGGATCTGGCCATTGCCTATTGGAAGATGGGCCAGCTGGAGAAGGGCATCGAAGTCATGGAGAAGATGATTGAGAAATACGAATATTTCACACCCGACTTCTATACGACTCTAGGATATTTCTATATTGAGGCCGGCGATTATGAGAAGGCCCAGGAATGTACCGATAAGGCGCTGGAGTTGAGCGAGGCCCATGGTCCCGCCTTCGATAATCTGGGGCAGATTGCTTTTCGCCAGGGCCAGTACGAAGAAGCTGAAAAATACTTCAGTCGCGCGCTCGACATGAAGGACACCATGGTGGACAGTAAGTACCATCTGGGCCTTATCTACGAACACTGGGGAAATCTGGAGGCTGCCGCGGAATATTTTGCTGCCGCGCATCAGTCTACTATCACCGGGATGAATACAATTACTCGGGAACAGGTAGACGCCAAGTATAACGAATACTGGGGCGATGGAGTCGCCGAGGAGGATTCTTCCTCTACCGACTCTTCAGATACGGAAAATATCGAAACGGACGATGATCCGGACGATATCGAAACGGAAGAACGCTAAATCATTGGAGGAGGGGATAATACCTTGAGACTACTGGATTATCTGAATGATTATGCCGACCAGGATATTTACCCAATGCACATGCCTGGTCACAAGAGAAATTTTGACTTTTTAGATGGTGTCAGCCCATATCGCATCGACATCACTGAAGTGGCAGGCAGCGATAACCTGCATGATTCCAACGGGATTCTGAAAGAATCCATGGATATGGCCGCCAGACTTTTCGATAGTTATCGTTGCTGGTATCTGATCAATGGAAGCACCTGCGGACTGATCGCCGCGATCTTTGCATTAACTCGCCGCGGTGACAAGATCCTGATGGCCAGAAACTGCCACAAATCTATCTACAACGCCGTACATATCTGCGGCCTGCATCCGATCTATCTATTTCCGCCGGTAGACCCGGAATTTGGCGTCAACGGCAGCATTTCGCCGCAACAGGTACAGGACGCTCTAGACGAATATCCGGACATCCGTCTGGCGATCATCACTTCGCCTACCTATGACGGCGTCATGTCCGACGTGGCTACGATCAGCCATATTCTGCATGAACATAAGATTCCGCTGATTGTGGATGAGGCGCATGGACCCCATCTGGGATTCCATCCCTCCTTCCCGAAGAGCGCCATCACCGAGGGTGCGGATCTGGTCATCCAGAGCATTCATAAGACACTGCCCAGTCCCACTCAGACGGCTCTGCTGCATCTATGCAGCAGCCTGTGGAAGAACCGAGAAAAGCTGCAGGAAATGGATCGCCGCATCTCCGATTCTCTTGCGATCTTTGAGAGCACAAGTCCTTCGTATATTCTGATGGCTGCGATTGATAACTGTGTGCATATGCTGAATGATGGAAAGGAATCCTTATTCCACGAATATATCCGGCGTATCAACATGTTTGCCAGGGAAACCCGCGTGCTCAAGCATATCCGCATCCTCTGCAAAGGTACGGACAGCGTGGAAAATCATCCGCTCTTCTTCGGGTTCGATCCCAGCAAGATCGTGATGAGCATCCGGAATCTGCGTCTTACAAGCGGTGAATTTGAGGAGCTGATGTTGAAGAAATATAAGATCGAGCTGGAAATGATCGCCGCGGATTACGCGTTGGCTCTGACCAGCATCTGCGATACGGACGAGGGCTTTGAGCGCTTGCTGCACGCGCTGATCGAGATCGATCAGGAGTATGGTTCCGATACGCCCAAGCCATCGGCGCCTCCGCTAGTACAGGAGAGCATGATGAAGATGACTGTCAGTGCTGCCAAAGACATGCCGGATGAAGCCGTTTGTTTCTCCGAGAGTGCCGGACGCATCTCCCGGGAGATCGTATTCGCCTATCCGCCCGGTATTCCGTTGATTGTGCCCGGCGAAGAAATCACCGAGCAGATCATCGCCAATATTCAGGATCTGTGCGCGAATGGCATCACGGTCAAGAGTACTTTCGGCACGCTGCCAAAAGTCATTCATGTCGTGGAAGTGTAATTCTTGATAAACCCATTGACAGCTGTCAGAGAATCCGATATAATAAAGATAGTCTGACGAGGTCAGATTTTGTTGTGCAGTTCAATTTCGAAAGAAGGTGTTTTTTATGAAGAGAATTCAGACTCTGGATACCAGAAACCTGGCTCAATCCGTGAATCATGGCGGTTGTGGCGAATGCCAGACTTCTTGTCAATCTGCCTGCAAGACTTCCTGCGGTATCGCGAATCAGCAGTGCGAACAGATGAAGGAAAATCAGTAATATCGGTTGACCAAAGCGCTGTATGAACGCAGGATTCGCTGTCTATCTAAGCTCCTGTTTTCATACAGCCTTTTTTTGCTTCATAATAACGAAGAGGGGAATGAATACCATTCATGGTACATCAATATAAAAATAACGGATACAATATTGTCCTGGATGCCAACAGCGGCAGCGTTCATGTTGTGGATGACGTAGCCTATGATATCATTGCGCTCTATGAGGATCATACACCGCAGGAGATCACGGCCGCCATTCTGAAAAAATATGCCGATCAGCCCGATGTAACAGAAACGGAGATTCAGGAGACGCTGAGTGATATTGAACAGCTCAAGAAGGATGGAAGACTGTTCTCTGAGGATACCTATGAAAATCTGGCCTGGGACTTCAAGAATCGTTCCACGGTCATCAAGGCGCTCTGTCTGCATATCGCCCACGACTGTAATCTCGCCTGCAAATACTGTTTTGCCGGCAAGGGCGAATACTGCGGTGACAAAGCGCTGATGAGCTTTGAAGTCGGCAAACAGGCGCTGGATTTCCTAATTGCAAACTCCGGTACCCGACATAACCTGGAAGTAGACTTCTTCGGCGGCGAGCCTCTGATGAACTTTGATGTCGTCAAACAACTGGTAGCTTACGCCCGTGAGCAGGAGAAGATCCATAACAAAAACTTCCGCTTTACGCTGACGACCAATGGCGTGCTTCTGACGGATGAAGTCATGGAGTTTGCCAACAAAGAAATGTATAATGTGGTGCTCAGCCTGGATGGCCGCAAGGAAACCAATGATCGTCTGCGAGTCACCCGCAATGGCAAGGGCAGTTATGATATGATCGTACCCCGTTTCCAGAAGATGGCCGAGCTGCGTCATCAGGAAGGGTATTATGTACGGGGTACTTATACCCATTATAATACCGATTTTGCCAAGGATATTCTGCATATCGCGGACCTGGGCTTCAAACAGCTGGCCATGGAGCCTGTTGTGGCCGATCCGAAGGAGGATTACGCCCTGAAGGAGGAGGATCTGCCGGTACTCTTAGAGCAGTATGATATCCTGGCCCAGGAGATGCTGCGCCGTTCCCGCAAGGGCAATGGCTTCACCTTCTTTCACTATATGATCGACCTGGCCGGGGGTCCCTGCATCTACAAGCGTATCTCCGGCTGCGGCGTAGGCACAGAGTACATGGCCGTGACGCCCTGGGGAGATCTATACCCTTGTCACCAGTTTGTCGGCAACGAAAAATTCAAATTGGGCGATGTATTCCATGGCATTCAGAATACCGAACTGCGGGATGAGTTCAAGCTCTGCAATGTATATGCCCGCAAAGAATGTCACGATTGCTTTGCCAAGATGTTCTGCAGCGGCGGCTGTACCGCCAATGCCTATCACGCTACCGGTTCCCTGACCGGTACCTATCAGCTGGGCTGCGACCTTCATCGTAAGCGTATTGAATGCGCCATCATGTTGAAGGTGGCAGAAGCTATGGACCGGGAGTCCCAAACCCATGAAAAACATTCAATATAAATCTCTCATTAAGATTGCGGTTGTGGCAGTGATCGGCTGCCTGACCGTAATCTATTTTAATACCATCATCGATCTCATCGGTTTATTTCTCAATGTCAGTTTTCCGCTGATTCTGGGCGCCATCATGGCCTTTATCCTCGATATTCCGCTGCGTCGCCTGGAATCCATCTACTTCCCCAAAAGCCAGAACAAATGGATCAAGCGTACGCGCCGTCCCGTCTGTATCGCGCTGGCTTTTGTCGTCTTGGCATTGATTATTCTGTTAATCATCTGGATTGTCATTCCGGAGATGATCTCCTGTTTCCAATTCATCGCAGAAGCTTTTCCCCCTCTCTTTGAAGAGGCTACGCAATGGCTTTCCGGAAATTTTGAGAATGTCCCCATGATTCAGAATATGCTGGATACGATCAATGTAGACTGGGAGGCTCTGTTTTCTAACATCATGTCCAGTTTTGTTTCGGGGGCCGGCGGGGTCTTTAGCTCTGTATTTAACACCCTAATCAATATCGTGAGTGGCGTCGTACAGACTTTCATCGCCTTTATTTTTGCCATCTACATTGTAGCAAACAAAGAAAAACTGAAGAGGCAGACCACCCATCTGATGGAAGCCTATATGCGCCCCACCTGGAAAGATAAAATTCTTTCCGTACTGCAGTTGTCGAACAGCACCTTTTCGAACTACTTTGCCGGCCAATGTATCGAAGCATTGATCTTTGGTACGCTCTGTTTCATCGGCATGCAGATCTTTCGATTCCCCTATTCTCTGACGATCAGTATTCTGATCGGCGTTACCGCTTTGATTCCGCTGGTGGGCGCCTTTATTGGCGCTTTTATCGGCGCTGTCATGATTCTGACCGTTAGTCCTTTGCAGATGTTGTTCTTCCTGATTTTCATCATCGTTTTGCAGCAAATCGAGGGAAACATGATTTTCCCCCGTGTGGTAGGTACTGCTGTAAGTCTGCCCGGCCTCTGGACGCTGGCAGCTGTCACTCTGGGCGGCGGCCTGTTTGGCATTCTGGGAATCTTCATCTGCGTGCCTGCCGCGTCCGTACTCTATCAGTTGCTGCGTACAAATGTGCATAAACACCTGGTTTCTTCCAAAAAAGAAGCCCCTTCTTCAAAGCCCGCGTCGGACGATGCGAAATTGCCTGAAGAAGACGCTTGATTTCACGTATACCCCTGCTCTTGCTATAATATACTGTTCTATAGCATAGCGAGGTGATCATATGAAACAAGACCGGTGGAAACTATATATTGGATTCTGTCTGTTCCCGTTAGCGATCGGGGCGTTGTCTGCTCTGCTGAGCAGCAGCGGCATGTCTCAGTATGACATGCTCACACCGCCGCCCCTGTCGCCGCCGGGAATTCTTTTTCCCATCGTATGGACACTCCTATTCCTTCTGATGGGGATTGGCTCTGCCCGTGTCTACGAAAAGCGTTGCCAAGGATGCCCTAACGCCCTGCAAATCTACAGCGTCCAGCTGGCGCTGAACTTCTTCTGGAGTATCTTCTTTTTTACCTTCCAGTGGCGGTTCTTTGCGTTTCTCTGGCTGCTGCTGCTTTTAGGCGCTGTCCTCAGCATGATTCGCTGTTTTTACCGGGTGGATCGGCTGGCTGCTTCCCTGCAGATCCCCTACGCTCTCTGGCTTCTTTTCGCCGGCTACCTGAATCTGGGGTTTGCGCTTCTCAATCCGTAACCTGATGCGTATACATACGGATCAAATTTCCATCCTCCTCCTGTACCATACACAGGAATTTCCATCCGTATCGCTCATAGAAGGAAGTGTGATCCGTAATCAGATATAGCGTATCCACACCCTTCTGGTGCATATCTTCCGTCACATGGGCCAGGAGCTGTCCGGCAATACCATGATTCCGCCATTCCTTCTCCACGTAGAGCGCACATACGTTGGGGGCGAGATCCTTGCGGTCATGAAAATCATTCTCGATCACACCCACTCCGGCAAGGATCTCTCCCTGATAGGGAAGAATATACCACTGTGGCACCGCTTGCTCGCCCCGAATGCATTCTTCCATACTTTTTATATATTCTTCCTGGGGCACATCCCATTTCTCGTGAAACCATGTGGATGCTTTTTCCTTCCATGCAGGCTCTTCGTGCAAACTGACAATGCGCCGCGGCATTTCTTCCTCTCCCTTATGTCTTAAAAATAGTGATGTATACTCATTTTCCATTCCGTCACCTATTACAAGAAAAGGGCTGCCGTATACACGGCAGCCCTATATTTTTTACAGCTGATCGAGCGCCTGCTTGATATCCGCCAAAATATCCTCAATATCCTCCAAACCGCAGGAGAACCGGATCAACCCCGGTGTAATCCCACAAGCCACCAGCTGCTCATCCGTCAGCTGCCTGTGTGTGGAACTGGCCGGATGCAACACGCAAGTGCGAATATCCGCCACATGCACCACCAGAGATGCCAACTTCAGATGGTCGATAAACTTCGCGGCTACCTCGCGCCCTCCCTTAATAGAAAAAGCGATGACGCCACTCTTTCCATCCGGCAGATACTTCTCAGCCAGATCATGATACTTATCGCCGGGAAGCGTCGGATAGTTAACAAACTCGATCTTATCCGTCCGACTCGCCAGGTACTCCGCCACCTTCTCCGCATTGCGGCAATGCTTCTCCATCCGAAGCGGCAGCGTCTCCAGTCCCAGATTCAGCAGAAATGCGCCCATGGGTGTCTGCGCGGTTCCCAGATCCCGCATCATCTGCACTCTGGCCTTCGTGATATAGGCCGCCTTGCCAAAAGCCTGCGTATAGATCAGGCCATGGTAAGACTCATCCGGTTCGGTATACTCCGGGAACTTTCCATTCGTCCAGTCGAAATTGCCGCTGTCCACGATCACGCCGCCCAGCTGTACCGCGTGTCCATCCATATACTTTGTCGTGGAATGTGTAACGATATCCGCGCCAAACTCGAAGGGACGGCACAACACTGGCGTTGCGAAGGTATTATCCACAATGAATGGAACGCCGTTTCTATGCGCGATATTCGCCAGCCGCTCGATATCCAGCACTGCGATCGCCGGATTCGCAATCGTCTCACCAAACATCGCCTTGGTGTTCGGCCGAAAAGCCTTCTGAATCTCTTCATCGCTGGCATCCGCGTCCACGAAGGTCACGTCGATGCCCATCTTCTTCATTGTCACCGCAAACAGGTTGACAGTGCCGCCATAGATCGTGGCCGTGCTGACCATATGGTCACCAGCATGCAGGATATTCAGAATCGCCAGCGTAGTAGCTGCCTGTCCTGAAGACGTACATAAGGCGCCTACGCCACCTTCCAGATCTGCAATTTTCTGCTCCACAGCATCCACCGTAGGGTTGGAAAGCCTCGTATAGAAATGTCCGGATGCCTTCAGATCGAAGAGTTCGCCCACATGTTGCGTAGACTCATAGGTAAATGTGGTGCTCTGATAGATCGGCAGGGCTCTGGCCTCGCCGTTTCCCGGATGATATCCAGAATGCAGGCATTTAGTACTGATCTTCATATTGATCTCTTCCTTTCTTTTTCTTATTACCCATTCTGCTTCGCAATGCGGATGACTTCATTCGCGATGGTATCCGCTACCCGCGGATCGAACGCGTAGGGAATCAGGTTCTCCTCCGTCAGCTCTCCCGCGGGAATCATATTCGCAAGAACATGGGCGACTCCCAGTTTGATCTCTTCCGTGATCTTACAGCGCGCCGCCAATGCCCCCTTGAATAATCCCGGGAATACCAGCACGTTATTGATCTGGTTCGGGAAATCCGATCGACCTGTTCCCACGATCCTGGCGCCACCCGCCTTGGCCACATCGGGCATGATCTCCGGTACCGGATTCGCCATGGCAAATACAATCGCGTCAGAATTCATGGAAGCAACCATTTCCTGGGTGACGATATTCGGCGCCGATACGCCGACAAAAATATCCGCTCCGACCAGTGCGTCCGCAAGACTCCCCCTCAGTCCTTCTTTATTGGTGATTCGACTCATCTCTGCCTGTACCGGATTCATTCCCGGTGTCTCCGCCTGCAGAATCCCTACCTTATCGCACAACACCACGTCGCCAAATCCATCCGCCAGCAGGAGTTTGCTGATCGCGATCCCCGCTGCGCCTGCTCCATTGACAACCACGCGCACATTCTCCCGATTCTTTCCTACAACACGCAGAGCGTTCGTCAGCGCTGCCAGGACGACCATGGCCGTACCATGCTGATCATCGTGAAATACCGGAATATCCAGTTCCTCCCGCAGCCGCTTCTCGATCTCGAAACAGCGAGGCGCTGAGATATCCTCCAGATTGATTCCACCAAAGGTCGGCGCAATCCGCTTGACCGTCTCGATGATTTCTTCCGGATCCTTCGTGGAAAGGCAGATCGGCACGGCATCCACGCCGCCAAATTCCTTGAACAGAACCGCCTTTCCCTCCATCACAGGCATCGCCGCTTCCGGGCCGATATCTCCCAAGCCCAGCACTGCGGTTCCATCGGTCACCACGGCTACAAAATTGCCCTTCATCGTATATTTATATACATCTTCCGGATTCTCATGGATCTTCTTACAGGGTTCCGCCACCCCCGGCGTATACGCCATGGACAGCGCCTCTCTGGAATCCACCTTCATCTTGGCCTCGACCCGCAGCTTCCCCTTCCATTCTTCATGAAGCTGCAATGCTTTCTCTAATTGTGTCATACGCTTCTCCTCTTTTCTGTGCAGAAAAGGCTGCTGCAAAATGCAAGCAGCCCTATCTACTGCCTGATTATTTCTTGATACCAAAGGCAATCTCGAGTTCATCCACCTCTTCGTCCGAAATATGCACGATCTGCCCCACATTGCGGGTCATGATCACAGAACGCGCGCTATACTCCATGACTTCCAGCTTATCAAACGCATTGATCAGAGACTGCCCGGTTACAATAATACAATCGTTCTCGATGATGGCAACCGGATTGTCCGGACTCAGCTTCCCCGCAAGTTCTTCCGCTTCCATGAAGGTAGAACCAAAAGGATATTTCTGTACCGTCCTCAGCTGCAGATAGCACTCCGGAATCAGACGCGCGTCAAACTCCTGATCTGTTACCGCGAATGCCATGATATGCGGCGGATGCGCCACAATCACCGAATTAATCTCCGGATGCTGCTTATAGATCTCCGCATGCAGCTGCATCGAACGAGAAGGATGCTTTCCGGCTTCTCTCTTTTCATCCTTAATCAATACCAGATCTTCCGGATCCAGATAGTCACGATCCTTCGCATATGGTGTAATCAGAAAACTCCCATCCGACAGGCGGCAGGAGAACGTTCCCTGACTGCTGGTGAACAGCTGATTATTATACGCACGTTTAATCAGCTGGCACATATCACGACGCATCGCCAACTCTTCGCTGAAATGCTTGGGACAGAATTCTTCCATCTCCGGATGTGTCTTCAGTTTGAAGCGCTCCAATTCTGCATTCGTCAACGGCCTGGGAGCATGTCCAATCGTTCTTGCATTGATCTCTAGCCGGGCGCAGAAATCCAGCGTCTCAAAGACCATAAACGCCTTAAACAGATCCTCATCTGAACCAATCACGACGCCGTGATTTTCCAGCATCACCGTATTATATCCCTTCGCGAACTTCTCGCTGATATTAGCTCCCAGCTGCTCGCTTCCGGGCGTCGCATAGGTCGCGTACGCAATATCTCCGCACAGCAACTTCGCGTTTGGCACCAACAGGGTATCCGGATATTTACGAACCACAGAAAAGGCGACCAGGGTCGGTGGATGAGCATGCAGAACCGCTTTTAAGTCTGGACGTGCCTTGTAGATAGCTCTATGAAACGGGTATTCTGAGGAAGGCTTGTGCAGCCCCTCGATGGAGCCATCCGGTAATACCCGCATGATGTCTTCCCGCCGCAGGGATCCCTTGTCAATCCCACTGGGACTGATCCACATGACTCCGTCATCGTCCATAATCGACAAATTTCCGCCGGACATCGTTGTCATACCATTGTGATAGATTCGATTCATGATCATCACGATCTGATCCGCCGGATGCAGCATTTCAAAATTCATACTCTCTCTCCTTTACTATTTATTCTCCGCTTCCTCCGCCGTTTGCAGCAGATTAGAAAGCGCAGTTAACCATTCGTCAAATTCGGTTCGGGTGATATACACATCCGGACTGAATTTTCCGCCTCCCTGATCCCTTACCAGACCCAGGAGATAGGCTCGCTGTACCGCTACTTTTCCCTCAGCCGAGCAGCGATTGATATCCTCAAAGGTATCCTCGTACTTCAAGCGCACCGAATAATAAAGCCCTACGCCATACTTTCGCAGAAGGCGCATCATCCAGATCGCCATCTGCTCTCTGGTGATTCCCTCTTCCGCATAGAGATTCTCTCCATCAACCTGCTTGCGCAGGATCTTGCTGTCCAGCAGCCGATAAATCTGACAGTTGACAGGATCCGTCTCATCATAAGCATAATCCCAGAAAAACTCCTGCGGATCTTCCTCCAGCGGCTCGGATGAGATCTCAAAGAGCTGCGCCAGACTTGCCAGTGCCTCCAGTCGGCTGATCTCTCCAATGGAATCTGGTCCGGAACTTGTGAAGGACCATTTCTGTTCGATATCCGCCGCCTGCTCTCCATCCTGAAAGACCTGCGCTGTCAATGTGATCTCGTACCGCGTATCCGCATTGTACAGCTCCAGCGGATACAGGATCAACGTCTGAGACAGCTCCCGGTTTTCCTGGGGAAGCACGCTGAAGTATGCCACTTCCCGCCCCTGTTTGGTATCCACGAAGGAGATCGACAGATTTCGAAACTCCATCGAATCTCCTCTAGCGCAGCAGTAGGTGATCGTCACCGGCTCTCCGATCTGCGACCGCCGACTCGCGGCCCGCACTTCCTCAGGAATCTTTGTCAACTGCTTCAGCAGACAGTTCCCCACCTCCTGCTGTCCGGGATAGGGATAGAGAACCAACGTGTCCTCCCAGGAGAGATCATCCCGGCATCCCAGCAAAAACTCTGCATAATCATAGGAGCTGCCAAAACCGATACTGTCGCATCCCGGATACAAAAGCATGTACCTGCGATATGGATCATGCAGCGCCTGCTCTAACAACATATCATAATCATCCATGCGGTACGCCAGAAGCTCATAAACGCTCTGTCCCGCGAACCCTGCATACTGCATGCGGTCGATCGGCGTCACGCCGGTAAATCCTGTCTTTTCCCGACGCTCCAGAGAAGACAGGCTGCGATTCGTATCCATATAGATGCTATGCGCTCCGGCCGCTTCGTTGAGCGCACTCTGCATTGACAGCGTTCGCAGCCCCAGGTCCGTCCGCAATCGATTCAGCACATCCATCGCGCTGTATCGGCTCTGCAACTCACTGACCGTCTCTTCCTCCGCCCAGACGGGCACCGTCGTAAAGGCCAGAATTAGGACCAGCAGAAACGCCGTAAGGCGCCTGCCCTTTTTATTCATCCATCTTTTCCTCTCGAATCTTTGCGATGCCGGCTACCTTGACGCCCTTATCCAGCCCGATCAGTTTGACACCTGAAGTGACGCGGCCAATCTGGGATACGTCCGCCACGCGCAGCCGGATAATCGTTCCTTCCGATGTAATCAGCAACAGATCCTGCTGTTCCTGTACGATCTTAAACCCAATGACATTGCCTGTCTTGGCGGTAATCTTATAATATCGGATGCCCTTGCCGCCACGGTGCTGCACACTGAATTCCTCCAGATCCGTACGCTTTCCCATGCCGCTTTCTGTCACAGCCAGGATCGCATCGCCCTGTCTCGCCAACTGCATACCGACAACCTCGTCTCCGTCTTCCAGCGAGATACCGCGGACGCCCATGGAAGTTCTTCCGGTCGCGCGCACGTCTTCTTCGCCGAAACGAATCATCTGCCCCTTCTTGGTGGCCAGGAATACTTCTTCATGGCCATTCGCCCGTTTCACTTCAATCAGCTCATCATCCTCCTGCAGGGTGATCGCAATCAGGCCGTTCATCCGAATCGTCGCAAATTCTGAAAGGGGCGTCTTCTTCACCTGTCCCTTACGAGTGGCCATCAGAAGGCAGCCGTTCTCGTCATCCAGTTCCCTGGCCATCACCACCGCGTTCACCTTCTCATCGCCGCCGAGCGACAATAGGTTGACAATAGCCTGTCCTCTGGCCGTTCTGCCCGCCTCCTGAATCTCGTAGGCTTTCAGGCGATACACCTTTCCTTTATTCGTAAAGAACTGGATATAGTCATGCGTGGAGGCCACAAACAAGTGAGTCACGAAGTCTTCTTCCCGCGTGTCAATCCCCTTGATGCCCTTACCGCCGCGATTCTGACTATGGTACATATCAAGCGTCGTTCTCTTAATATACCCCAGATTGGTCATGGTGATCACAACCTGCTCGTTCTTGATCAGATCCTCCAGGTTGATCTCCCCCTCGTCATAGGTGATATAGGTTCTGCGGTCATCCGCGTACTTGGTCTTGGTAATCAGGAGCTCTTCCTTGATCACATTATAGAGCAGCTTCTCGCTGCCCAAAATCGCCATATACTCCGCGATCTTCTCTTGCAGTTCCCGATACTCTCCCTCCAAACGATCCCGCTCCAAACCAGTCAGCGCTCGCAGACGCATATCCACAATCGCCTGTGCCTGCGCATCCGTCAGATCGAAACGGCTGATCAGCTTTTCTTTCGCTTCCTGCACACTCTTCGAATGGCGGATCATGCTGACAATCTCATCGATATGATCGAGCGCAACCAACAATCCTTCCAGGATATGTGCCCGAGCCTGCGCCTTCTCCAGATCGTACTGGGTTCTGCGCGTCACCACGACCTTCTGATGATCCAGATAATAGCTGAGCATCTGCTTCAGGTTCAGTACCCTGGGCTCATTATTGACCAGCGCCAGCATATTGACGCTGAAGACGTCCTGCATCTGCGAGTTCTTATAGAGCTGATTCATGATGACCTTGGCGTTCGCATCGCGCCGAAGCTCGATCACGATCCGCATGCCATGCCGGTCGGACTCGTCTCGCAGATCCGAGATGCCCTCGATCCGCTTGTCCTTCACCAGCTCCGCGATCTTTTCGATCAGACGGGCCTTATTGACCTGATAGGGAATCTCCGTCGCCACAATCCGCTGCCGGTTCCCGTGCATGGGCTCCACTTCCATGTTGGCCCGCACTACGATCCTTCCCTTACCAGTCCGGTACGCCTGCTCGATCCCGCTGGTGCCGTAAATCGTCGCGCCAGTCGGAAAATCCGGTCCCTTGACGATCTCCAGCAGTTCTTCAATCCTGGTCTGCCGATCTTCCAGCACATAATTGTCGATAATCTTTACGACACCGTCGATAATCTCTCCCAGATTGTGCGGTGGAATATTCGTCGCCATACCGACCGCGATTCCATTGGAACCATTCACCAGCAGGTTGGGGTACCGGCTGGGCAGTACCTTGGGCTCCTTCAGCGATCCATCGAAGTTGTCATCAAAATCCACCGTATTCTTATTGATATCCGCCAGCATCTCCGTAGCGATTTTACTGAGGCGCGCCTCGGTATAACGCATGGCCGCCGCGCCGTCACCATCCACAGATCCAAAGTTACCGTGGCCGTCCACCAGCATATAGCGGGTATTGAAATCCTGCGCCATACGCACCATCGCATCATAAATAGAGGTATCTCCGTGCGGATGGTACTTCCCCATGGTATCGCCCACGATACGCGCTGATTTACGATACGGCTTATCCGGCGTGACGCCCAGCTCTCCCATGGAATATAGAATCCGTCGCTGCACCGGCTTCAGGCCATCCCGCACATCCGGCAGGGCTCTGGCCACAATGACACTCATCGCGTAGTCGATATAGCAGTCCCGCATGGTCTTTTCCAGATCCACCAATTGAATCTGGTCTATGCCATCCGCGTTCTTGCTCACGACGGGTTCTTCGTTCTTGTTTTTATCCTCTGCCATACTTTCCTTCTCCTCATCCATTACGCATCAATATTCTTCGCATATTTCGCATGCCGTTCGATAAACTCTCGTCTGGGCTCCACTTTATCTCCCATCAGCATCGTGAAAATCTGATCCGCCGCAGAAGCATCATCCATCTGCACCTTCAGCAGGATCCGATTAGCAGGATCCATCGTGGTCTCCCACAACTGACTGGCATCCATCTCTCCCAGTCCCTTATAACGCTGAATCTCCACATCATCCCCTCGCCCGATCTTATTGAGAATCTTATTGAGCTGCGGATCTGTGTACGCATAATGCAGTTCTTTTGTCTTTTTCTTCTCCACCCGGTACAACGGAGGCTGGGCGATATACACCTTACCCTGTTCGATCAGCTGCGGCATGAACCGAAAGAAGAAAGTCAGCATCAGCGTCCGGATATGAGCGCCATCCACATCCGCATCCGTCATAATAATGATCTTATCATATCGAAGTTTCGTGATGTCAAAATCCTCATGAATTCCCGTACCAAAGGCCGTGATCATGGAACGGATCTCGTTATTACTTAAGATTCGGTCAAGGCGCGACTTCTCCACGTTGAGGATCTTGCCTCGCAGCGGCAGGATCGCCTGTGTCTGTCTAGAACGGGCATTCTTGGCGCTGCCGCCAGCGGAATCTCCCTCTACAATATAGATTTCGCAATTCTTCGGATCTTTATCGGAACAGTCCGCCAGCTTACCCGGCAGACTATTAGATTCCAGTGCATTCTTACGCCGAGTCAGCTCTCTGGCCTTTCGCGCCGCGTCCCTGGCCCGAGAAGCCATCAGCGCCTTCTCCAGGATCACCTTAGCAGCCTTGGGATTCTGCTCGAGGAAAAATGTCAACCCATCTGTCACAATGGCTGCTACAACGCCGCGCACTTCTGCGTTGCCCAGCTTTTGTTTGGTCTGTCCCTCAAACTGCGGTTCTCGAATCTTAACACTGATGATCGCCGTCAGACCTTCCCGCACATCTTCCCCCGTCAGGTTCTTTTCGTTGTCTTTCAGGAACCCATTCTTACGGGCATAATCATTCAGAACCTGTGTGAAGGCCATACGGAAACCTGCCAGATGCGTGCCGCCCTCCGGTGTATTCACGTTATTAACGAAGGTAAACATGTTCTCATTATACGAATCATTATGCTGAAAAGCCACTTCTACATACACATCATCCTTCATGCCTTCCGCATACATGATCTTATCGTATAGAGGTTCCTTATTCTGGTTTGAGTACGCTACAAACTCTCGGATACCACCCTCATAATGAAAAACTTCTTTCTGCTCCTGCCCCGAACGCAGATCCTCCAATTCGATCCACAGTCCCTTGGTCAGAAAGGCAGTCTCCCGTAAACGGTTCTTCAATACTTCGAAGTCAAAAACCACCTCATCAAAGATCTCATCATCCGGCAGGAAATCCACTCGAGACCCCGTCTTATCCGTATCTCCCACAACTTTCAGCGGATACAGCGTACGTCCTCTCTCAAACTCAATCTGGTATTCCTTCCCATTCTGGCATACCGTCACTTTTACATGTCTGGACAACGCGTTCACAACCGACGCACCCACACCGTGCAGACCGCCGGACACCTTATAACCGCCGCCATCAAACTTGCCGCCCGCGTGCAGCTTGGTATAAGCTACTTCAACCCCGGAAATACCCGCCTGCGGATGAATACCCGTCGGAATACCGCGTCCATTGTCAATGACCGTAATGGAATTATCCTCATTGATGTGTACAATAATCTTGCTGCAAAATCCTGCCAGCGCCTCATCGACCGCATTATCCACAATCTCATATACCAGATGATGCAGACCTCGGGAGGATGTACTGCCAATATACATACCAGGTCGGCGGCGTACGGCTTCCAGCCCTTCCAGAATCTGAATCTGAGAAGCCCCATATTCCCCAGTTACCTTAAAATCTGTCTCTTCAATGCCCGGTTCATGAAAGTTCTCTGTATCCACATTGGGATCATCCTCATGATCCATCGCCTGCTTCAAAATGTCACGAGCCTCCAGATCCTCCTGATCGAGACCAGGATCTGCCGCACTGCCATTTTGTATCTTTTTCTTCATTCCGTCGTACTCCTTTTCTCTTGACAATCCTAGGTCGTACCTTCCTGAGCCTGAGGTTCAGGAAGGTACGATCATCCTTTAAAAACTATTCTTTCTACCCTATTTATTATACCATAAAATGCTGATAAAATCAAGGTTTTTTACGGATTTCTCCCGTTTTGAAAATGATTGTCAAAGGAAAAAATATGTGGTATAATAGGTGTGGTTTGGCAGTTTTTTATGCCGTAGCAATGGAACCACGCCTCGAGTTTGCCGCCAAGTATTGTAATTGGGGTGGGATGATAGGACATGGACGGCCAAACCGCCTCACGGAGGGTGCCTCCGTTTATGGTTACACTTCCGTTTATTTCTTTAATAGAAAGGACATTCATATGAAATTTTTTCGATTTGTTTTTCTATGTATTCTATCTCTGGCGATGATCGGCTGCACCTCTTTACCCTCGCAGAACAGTCAAACCGATGTTTCCAGTGAAGATTCCCGTTCCGCGGCAGACAGTTCGACTACCACGGAATCCAATTCTTCAGAAGAATCTGTTTCTTCTGGAGAATCTATTTCTACAGAATCTTCTGCGGCAGATTCTTCCCAGCAAGCATCCTCTGCAGAGGATGCCGAACCAGAGACTCTTCCAGAAGAATCTGGCTTCACCTGGGTCTTGAGACCTTCTATCGAGGCCCAATCCGTACTGCCTATTCGTGATGGAGATACTCCCGGTTCTTTTAATATCAGCCCTTCAATCTGTTTTGTCGAGGAAGGTCTCGTGGGTCTGATGAATCAGACTGGAAGTATCCTGCTGCCCGCTGAATACGCGGATATTTGCTATAGTCGCACGGCCGGCGGCCTCATCGCCCTGCGGGAAGGCTCTACCACTTATCAGCGTCTCGATAATCAGTATCAGCCCTCTTTCGAGGTTGATTACAGCCAGACATCCTTTGTCGCCGCCACCTCGTACGTTTGGGATCCGGATACGGAATCCATTCTGGACACCGCCAATGATATGGCTCCCTATGAAGACACATCCTATATCGTGGTACGTCAGTCCGAAGACAGCAATCTCTATGCACTCGGAAATGCCAACGGCCTTTCTACCGATTTCATTTATTCTGATTTTGGACCGACGGGACTTATCAATGAATTTTTCGTTCAGGATGAAGCCGGGTGGCACCTGGTCAATCATCTGGGCGAAGACCTGCTTGATGGCATGATCCTTCGTCCTCGTTTGCAGCGGACGATCCATCTCGAAGGCGACTCCTTCTCTTCTTCCTATGTAGAAACGGCTCCCTATCCCTGTTCTGAAGGCGTTTTCACTTTCCAGGGAGAAAATGGGAAATGGGGATTCTACGATGCCTCCGGCAACATGCTCGTCGATTTCATCTTCGAAGAAGCCTGTCCTGTTTCCCTCGGCAATGCCTGGGTTAAATGGAATGGCATGTGGGGACTGATCACTGTTGATATGGTCTCTGCAGTCGGTTAAAAATAAAGGAACCTGAATGGTAACTGCCATTCAGGGGTACAAAAGGGGCCCGTTGCAGAATTTCTATTTTGCAGCGGGCCCTTTCGACGGTTTGGAAACAGGAATCAAAATACAAACAGGACGCTGATTTTCTCCCCCTTGGAGAATCTAGTTCAACTCGTTTACCAGCCGGCCAGGTGCGTTCTCCGGTATCATTTTTTCGCAATTAGCAAAAGTACCCGTTGACCTCGCCATTTATATACAAAATAAAAGATAGGTTGATAATCCTTCTTTTTGCAATATCCGTCCCTATGTATTCCTTCTTTACAATTCGTATTCTTTGTGATATCATAAGACATACGAAAGGGGCGATCCTATGGCCAAACTCTCATCTCACATTGCACATATCATTTCTTCATTCTACCATACTCTGCTCGAACTCCATGCCATCCCCGACTTCTGTCTCTCCCGCAAGAAGAATAAAAAAACGGGAAAGGTGTATCTATACAAGCAGGAATCTACTCGTAATGGCCGAAAGCAGACTAAAATCAAAGCTGCTGATGAAGCGGACTATCTTTCTCTATATGAGAAACGCCAGAAACTAAAGGCACGCCTGCGTGAACTCAAAATACAATATAAGACGCTTTCCTTCAAGGACCGCCGTGATGTACGCTACGCCCTCGCCTGCTTTCAGTATGCACTAGAGGCCGGCGTCGGGAAAATTGTTGAGAAAAATACGTATCTCAATGGCACGACTCGCGACTCCAAGAGCGAAATCATCCTTTCTCTCCTCTTTGATCTGCTAGGCATAAAATATACGCATAACTATTCCATTTATGCGCAGGGACACACCTATATGGTTGACTTCTATTTTCCGGATTCGCAGGATTTTCATGAACATATGGGCATGCTGGATGATGAGCAATACGCCCAGAATCAGAAACGCAAGCTGGAGGACTATGCCGCAGAAGGCATTCAGGAGAAGAAGAACCTTCTCATCACGAAAGAGCATTACGTGACGGATTCTCGCGATCCTGAAAAGAAGCGCGCCTGCATCGACCTGCGCGAGATCGTGCTGCAACTCATCTCCTTCGGGAAGATCGCACCGCAGAAGGCGTTCCGCCTTCTCTTCCCTGACAAATCCCTTCCGAAAATTTAAAAAGGCGCCGCGGCGGACGCTTTTTTGTCATGCCTGAAAATGAGGGATTCTGCGTACAAATCTTCTATTCTGTACGCAGACGGGAAAATTGAGTCTTTTAGTTACGTATAAAATGTGATGATGTACTCTATTTTATACGCAAAAATGGGATTCTGTGGTGCGCTTTCGAGGATCTGCGTATAATCAGTTCCAGAAGGAATGGATTGATACGCAACCCTGCGATTCTAAAGTGCATCTCCATAGAAATTGCGTATAATCAGTTATAAAAGGATCTGATTTATACGCAAATGCGAGATTGTCAGCAGGCGAATCTTCGAACTGCGTATAAAAGGTGCTGCGGGGACGGAGACGCGCCGCGGCTTGTACGCAATCCCACCTTTCTGAAGCGCTCTTTCGAGGAGTTGCGTATAACTTAATTCTTGAAGAAACTTGTTTATACTCAGCTGCGAGATCGATGGCTAGCGGCTCTCTAGATTGCGTATAAAACTGTAAAAGAATTCCTTTTTTCGCGCTGCGGGGACGGAAACATACCTCGGATTGTACGCAGTCCGACGATTCTAAAGCACCTTTTCGCGAGATCGCGTATAAATCAATTACAGAGAGAATCGATTTATACACACCCTATGATTCTGATCCAAATCTCCGTAGGAATTGCGTATAACCAGTTGCAAAAGAATGCGATTTATACGCAAATGCGAGATTGTCAGCAGGCGAATCTTCGAACTGCGTATAAAAGGTGCTGCAGGGACGGAGACGCGCCGCGGCTTGTACGCAATCCGATGATTCTAAAGCACCTTTTCGCGGGATTACGTATAATTTAGTTTCAAGCAGAATTAATTTATACGCAGGTCTACGATTCTGAAGTACCTTTCCACTAAACTGATCTATACGCAGTCTTGCGATTCTGCAACAGGCTCCTTATTATCAGTATTTTTCTCTGGGAAGGATCGCCAGCGTATCACGAATGGCCGCCTTCACTTCTTCATCGGTTTCTTTGCTCATCTGGTGCCGCAATGGTGTATCCGCCGCCGCATCCTTCATAACGCCTAGCGCCTTGATACAGGCAATGCGAATCTCCGGATCTTCATCTTCCATCATAGTCACCAGATGATTATACGCGTCTCCCTTTCCCACCTGCCCGAGTCCGGCAATCGCTGCCACACGAACTTTCTTTTCTTTATCCTGAGACAGCCTGATCAGCTCTTCTTCTTTTCCTTTTTGAACACATTTTTCTACTTTTGCTAACTTACTCATATTGACTCATCCTCTCTTTCGTAATCTCAAATGATATAAATAGGTTACACACTTCCTATAGTAGCATTAGAATAACTGTTCTAAATGATACTAAAAAGTATATACCTCTTTTACAAGGATGTCAATATATATTTTGTAATCTTCACTGAAAATTCTGATGAAGCTACTCCTCCCACCGCTGAATCCATTCTGTCACTTCTTGCAAGGTTCTTTCTTCTACTTCCCGGTAAACTGCCAGCCTCAACTGTGCCTCTCCTTCCATTCCTTGCAGATAAAAATACGGCTGATTCAGCTTATAGAAGGGCATCTTAAGCTGTGCCAGATAAGTCAAATCTCCATGTTCTTTTAAGGATAGGATATCTTTTCTCATAACTGGCCTGGAAAGGGCCAAATCATAGGCATACCATCCGGATTCCGCGCAGGGCTCTCTGGATTCTTCTATACAAAGTATTTCCATTTATTTTCCTCCTTCTCCTGCAATCTCTTGAAGCGCTTGCAGAAAAGCGTCCATCTCCTCCTCCGTCGTGGTGGTCCCGATACTGATCCGCACACTCCCCTGCCGGGGACAATGTATCGCTCGTACAAGCAATGGCGCGCAATGCAGTCCTACCCTTGTGACGATACCATAACCATGATATAAAATATAAGCCGTATCCTGGGGCGTCAAACCCTGCAGAGAAAAACTGAAAAGCGGCCCTTCTGGCGGGTCCGGCGCGTATAGATGCATTCCTGGAATTGATTGCATCCTTTGATGCAAACTGGTAATCTTCTGATTTTCTCTTGTAAAGATCGCGTCGATTCCTTCTGATAATACGCTTTCTACGCCTGCTAGCAGACCTGCCAATCCCGGTCCATTCTGGGTGCCTACTTCATACCCTTCCCAGGCGTCATCATATCGAAGTCTCTCGCTATTCTTCCCCGTTCCCCCGTAAAAAACGGGTCTCACATGAAGTCCCTTACGAATATAAAATCCGCCTGTTCCCTGCGGCCCTTTGAGCCCCTTATGCCCTGTGAAGACCCCGATATCTACCTGATCCTCCTCCAGATGCAACGGAATCACACCGGCGGATTGAGAAAGATCTGCGACGAGAATTCCGCCCGCTTTATGGATTTCCCCACTGATCCTCTTCATATCCTGTATCGCTCCTGTCACGTTCGAGCAATGGTTAATAAATACGGCCGCCGGGCCTGACGCCAGCATATCTCGCAGGGCTTCCTGCCGAACATGTCCTGTCGGATCACAGGGAATCACATGTACTTCCGCTGCGCCTCCATTATACAGCGGTCGCAGGACCGAATTATGTTCTGCCTCACTGACCAAGACCAGACTCTGGGATAATCCCAGTCCCTGAATCATCATATTCAAGGACTGGGTAGCACCCGATGTAAAGAAAATACGTTTCGGATTCGAAACGCCCAGGATCTCTCCCATCCGTTTCCGAAGACAAGAAGTGATATCTCCTTCCTGCCCCCTGCTATCGAATACGCTGCGATACTGTCCTAACGGAGGACACTGCAACGCCTCAGTTACGGCCTGTACCACTTCTTCTGGCTTGGGAAAACTACTTGCCGCATGATTCAGATAGATCATATTATCCTTTGACGACTTCAAAGCCCATCATTCTTGCCACACGGCAGACCATATCGATCTGATCCCCAAAAACCAGTACCTGATGATGTCCAAAATCTGCCAGAGTATGAAGCCAATCTCTCCCGTTCTCAATCTGTATATGATAGTCCGGACTGCAGTAATACTGCTTAAATTCTGACTGCAGCACTTTTCCCCGTTTCACGACCATCTTATTGCCTAATGGATTAAAACGGCCAAGCGTGACATATTCATCATCATTCTGCGCGAAATCCACCTGAAGCTTACCACCAAAGCCCTGGCCGGTAAATGCCCATAAACTATACTTCAGATCGGGCTTATCTAGTCCGTTCATCTTCAGCGCCGGCACCGCGTGATGCACACCCACAATCTCCGGTGATTTCAGAAATGGATTCCCCATAAAAGCGGATTTTCCACTGCCGTACATGAGAACCATCATCGCCATCATCGCGTTCAGATCTTCTTCGCAGGTACTGGGAATACCCGCTGCCTTCATCAAAGAATGCGTGATGCATGGCGTGAATTTTCTCTCCTGTGGGATCCTGGAAGCACAAAGCTCAATACAGGCTGTAGAAAAAGCGTTGCATCCATATTGCCGCATCATATCCTGCGCCGCCAGAAAATATTTCGTATCATTGATCAGATATTCCGAATTGACTTTCGTATCCATCGAATTCGTTAAAAGCTGATCCGCAAGCGCCTTCGCCTCGTTCTCATCTACACGGTCCATGTAAGGGAATATCTCCTTATAGGGCAGTTTAATGACTTCAAATCCATACTGGCGGCGCAAATATTCCAGGTCGCGAATATTACTTTGGATCCCGTAGGTGGGAACCTGACCGCTCGTGAGAACCAACGCCCGGGTATTCGCAATACATTTCCGTACCCACATCGCGTGCAGAATTTCGTTCAGGTCCGGTATATCAATCGCGTTATACGCTTCCACACCGATGGAACGATAATACGCGCATACATCCGCTCCTTCGTTTCCGTTACTGAACACCACCGTCGTCTTGCGATATCTCTCCAGTTTGGGAATCCGGTAACACATCACAAGAAAAAGGTCCGTTTGCGGGAGCATGGCTTCAATATGATCCCAAATATCCTGAGATACCGTCATTGTTTCCAGATAGGGAACCGCTAATGGCTCCAAAATCTCGACTTGTGGAATGACGTCTTTGAGCTGATCTACAAACTGTGGAAACATTTTTTTAGCCCATTCTTTTTCTGCCTCCGGCTTAAGGGACTCCCATCGGCCTGCTCGGCAAGGCCCTTCCCATACATCCGAATGCTGCAAAAAACCGACAAGGGGACGCACTCTTAATTTGGTTGTAAACATAGCTGATTGGATCATAATTTCCTCCTGTATCTTCGGACAAATGTCCGGTTCTTTAGGTTCCAATGTATCGCATCCCGCTATCAATGTCAATAGAAAAACAAGAAAAGCAGCAGATCCGCTATGTTTCTGCTGCTTTTCGCAATTTCAGGGCTCAAAATGATACATATTTTTATAGTTTTCTATCTCCTCTTCTGATTGCGGCATGCTGGGTATCAGACCTGTACAATCATTGGAAGAACTGATTCCCATATCTTCTAAAGATGGATAGGGTCTTTGCGGATCCTCGGATTCCACATGCTGCATCATCGGAACATCCAACAATGGATTCTTTTTCTTTTTGTTATCTTTCTTCGCGCTCATACTCTGCCTCCTGAATAAATGTCTGCAGATCTAGTATGAACGCTTCTCGTTCCCCTTATTCAAAATCTACATCAATAATGCAGACCTCGCTGTTGGTCCCCACACGCAGATTGGGTCCCCATAATCCCAGACCGGAAGTGACAATATTATGCATATCTCCCTTCTGCATATATCCGCAGGCATTCTCCCATGCGAATCCGATGAACAGATTTCCGGGAAAGATCTGTCCGTCATGCGTATGTCCGCACAGATCCAGATCCGCGCCGGCGTCTGACAGCTCCTGTAATTCTCTGGGCTGATGATCCATCACGATAATCGGCTTTGAAGAGTCCAAAGATTCTAATAACATCTGCGGTGTCAGGCGCGTTTCTTTTGATTTTTCTTCCGAACTGTAATCGCGCCGGCCTACCAAATAAAACGAGTCGTCAATCAGTACACTTTCATCCTCTAACAGCTGTATTCCCGCGTCCTTTAGAAACGCATCCATACGAAGATCACTGGTCTTGGGAATATTCTCATCTTCCAAAGTAAATCCACCCAGAGTAGACTCTGCCACGTCATGATTTCCATAACAGGCATACACCCCGTATCGGCTCTTGATACTGCGCAGCAGATCCTGAATTCCCTCCGGATTGGAAATCGCATCGAAATCATTATCAAAGATATCTCCACAAATGAGAACGATATCCACGTTTTCCTCATTGATGATGTTCACCATCGTTTGTATTTCTGAATATCCAATGTTATATCCCAGATGCAGATCCGCGACCATAGCAATTCTCAGATCTTCCAGATTCCCTCCATCTTTCTCTATCGAGACCTGATAATATTCCGTCTCCGTCTGTCTGGCATGAATCATGCCGTACAGATTGATCGCGGCCGCAGATACTACCAGAGTCAGACCAAAGAGAATCCGATAAGCCCGGTGTCTGGTTCTTTCTTTAGCCAGTTTCTTGGTTCGAATCAAAACCCACTGCAAAAAACGAAGAAACAGCCAGACCTGCACCGCGTACGCCGCAAAACCAAGCCATGAATTGCGCAGAACCATCCAAAAATCCTTGATTGGACCCGTAGGAGAAAAATACGCAACAATCATGGATATGGCAATAAACCAATAGAAGATACCGTATACGATCCGTCCAGAAATTCTTTTGAAAAATCCGAATACATCCCCGGCCCAACGCATACTGTACACATATAACCAAGCTGCCAACAGGAGATATCCTCCCGCAAAAAGAAAAAACATTGCTACCTCGCTTCTTTCTCTCTTTCTAATAATTTTATCGAACGGACTCTTCCAAGCCATCCACTCTTATGTTTTGACAATTTACCGTTTGAATTCCCGATGTCCATTTCGAATCCCTGTCTTCTGTCCAACATACTCTCATGTTCTTTACCTGAATATCCTTCGCGTTCTGAACATACATAGCAGGAATTTCATGCTCATATACGCCTCTTTCGGAAGGCTGCTCGTCAAAGAATCCCGCCGCTTGGGTTCCTTGTTTTTTCATTATAATTTCTAGATCTTGAAAACATACGTTTTGTATATTATCATCTTTTTCCCCGCGTACAAATATACAAGATTCCGCATCCATTCGAATATGATCGAAGTATACATTTCGTATTTTCCCAATAGACCCTCGCACATGATTCCGAAACGTAGCCGATATAAACAGTGGTTCTCCCTTTCCCCACCAATCCGGTGCAAACGCCCGATTTCCAGCATTCGCATATCGTCGTACGGCTCCCGCAATATGGTGAACTTGAATATTCTCGATCGTTCCTCCATCACGAACCCATATTCCGATTCCACGCGAACAATCTCTGACTATACAATCTGACATAATAACATTTCGAATATCACCATGTGTTTCCGTTCCAATCTTTAACGCGGAATCATGGGAAGCTAAAATACAATTTCGAATCAAAATATTCTCACAGGGTCCATAAAGCTTTGTCATCGGCGCTGTTGTCTTAATCACAATTGCGTCATCCCCTGTTTCGATCATACAATCAGAAATAATCACGTCCTGACAAGAATCCGGATCAATTCCATCATTATTGGCGCCTCTACGATGATTTAAGATCCGAATTCCCTGAACTTTTACCCGACGGCATCCGGCCATATGCAATGTCCATAGCGCCGAATCCCGAAAAGTCACATTTTCGATTTGCAGGTTTTCTATATCTTCAAAATATGTCAGACGAGGACGAAATCCTTCCACCATCAAAGGACATTCATGCCAGTGACCATCCGCTCCATCATCCCGCATCACTTTATATCCCTGTCCATATATTTCACCCTCTCCTGTGAGAGATACATTTTTCACGTGAAGCGCCCCAATGAAATACCCCGAATCTTCCTTCGTTCCATCCGGACAAGGCGTCCTACGAATATCCTCTTTATTCAGACTTGCTATCAAAGAAGCTCCCTGCGTTAAATGCAATTCTACATGATCCTTTAATTCGATGGTACCACATAAATAATGTCCAGCGGGAATCAAGACACGGCCGCCGCCTGCCGCACTGCAATCATCTACTGCCCTCTGAATACATGGGCCATCATTCGTCTTACCATCTGCCTTGACTCCATATTCCATAACATTCCAAATTTTCATAATATACCTCAAAACCAACGTCGTTTCTTCAAATCCGTCGCGCGTTCTTCCATCGTTCTCTTATATATTTTTTTACGATCTAACGCATGGACAAATTGTCGAATCAATTCGCTGATTCGATTCGCCTCTTCTAAATCCTCCGTACCAATCATCTGATATCTTGTTTTAAATACCTCTCCCTGTTCCTTTTTGATCTGAAGCACAACTTTCTTCATTCGTTTCCCATTCTGTACGCCTGTGGTAATCACCTGCCCCCAGGGAATCAACTGTCCCACATTATAGATAAATATTCCCTTTTCTGTAATTACCCATTCATGTAGCGTATACGGCGCGATCGCAAAAAAAGCGAAAGCAAGCACCAGTGCCAGCCAACTGAAAAGTCCTCCTTCCAGCATGGCTGTTTCCCCCTGCGCGATAAAAAAACCAATCAATGCGGCTATGGCCACAGCCGCTATCGCGCACAGAATTCGGCATACTTTTACCCATATTCTCTGATCTACATGCACAACCACTGCTTCTTCCTTCAAACGGTTCATTTCTGCTCGTGAAGCAATGTTACGCATTAAAATAAATAACTCCGCTAATAATAGTACAATCATAATTATATCCATTTCTATTCCTCCTTAGATTGATATTCTCCACCTGTCTTTTCTATGAGGCAACCCAGCCTGTCCATCAGCGCTGAAAACTCATCCGTCCGTATTTTCAGTAAATATTGTCTCAATAACTGATTATACTCGTTCTGAAATGCTTCCATCAGATCCCGCATACGAAGCGCTTCCTGACGAATTTCTTTTAATTCTTCCTTTGTTTTTTTCTGTATTTCATCTGCTTTACGCTGCGCTTCTTCTATAATCAAATCCGCCTTCATCTGCGCCTCTATCTCCCGTCGATGCAGCTCCTCTTCTCTCCCTCTATAGATTGACAGCTCTTCTTCCTGTTCTGTGATCTTTTGTCTTAGGCGGAAAAGCTCCTGTTCTACTTCTTCTGGCCGGTATCCTTTTCGTACTCTTGTGAATTCCGTCATCACAAACCCCCTTTCCCCATCGCCTGC
>CALBGL010000040.1 GCA_937892735.1 uncultured Clostridia bacterium
ACACCCATTATTGTTGATCTTTTTTGAGGAATGGCTGGTAAAAATAAGAATATTTACAGAAAATTCATAAGATTGAAGGCCTATACGAATTGATTTCGTTCCGCATCATAATGATAATCGATGGCGGACAGCTTATGTTCGATCGTCTGGACATCGACGCCCAGGGATTTCTGCAGCTCTTCCAGAGAAGGGTAGAAATCGCGGAGCTGTGTGTTAATGTAGGACAATAGAATAAAAGGATCTTCCGGTAAATGCATAGAAAATACTCCTATTGTTTAGATTTTTCGGCGGCGTTAAGAAGCTGAAGACAGATAAGACCGACGACAAAGAGCAGCGTACCGCCAATGATATATAGGCTGATGCTTTCATGGAAAAATAGAATTCCCCAGGTAATGGAGAAGATGACCATGGTGCTTTGAATGATGGGCACCATATAAAAGGGAACCAGGGGAATGGCCTTGGCATTCAGATAGAAACCAATTCCGGTAATAAAGCCAAAGAGAAGGATGGCGAGGATACAGGCTAGATTCGGCGAGATGCCGGAAGAAACCACATCGGGAAGTGAAGGAATGAGAACCGAACCGGAAAAGAGGGCAGAAAGGGCAAAGATAGAAAGATTGCTGTCGATGACATCCATGCGATCTGCGATCATTTTTTGGGAGAGGACATGACAGCCCGCCAGTGTACCGGATATCCAGAAGAGAATCGTCAGAAAGATGTTTTCGCCCAGAAAGACATCCAGCGGGCGCCCATTCCAGGAAATGCAGAGCACACCACCCATACACATGAGGATGCAGAGAACCTTGGAGAAGGTGAGTTTTTCCTTGAACAGCAGGACGCTGGCCAGCGTCAGGAAAACGGTTTGCGCCGGCTGTGTCACAATGTTGCCGTAGGAAGTACCGTGGGCGATCGCGTAGTTTTCAGTTAGGTAGGCCAGCCATTTGGATACAGCACCAAAAAGAATCCAGCCCACCGAGTACTTTAGCACCTGGCCGAAATGCTGCTGGAAGGGTTGCCGCTTCATGGCTTTTAAGAGCAACAAGAATAAAACGCCCACCGCGAAACGGAAGAATGTGATGTAGGTTGCATCAAAATAGGGGCTGATCAGTTTGACACAGGTGCCGCCAAAACTAAAGAGCAGCGCGACACAGAGTAAATATATGTATCCCATGAGAATGTAAGGACTCCTTTCTGTTCGACTCTCTTATTGTAAAGCAGGTGGGAGTGAGTGTCAAGGATGGATTTGGAATACTTAAGTCGTTTTTAATGTATTTAGACTAAGGTATATAATCAAACAAGCAAGGCGGCAGTCCATGCCGGTCGGATCCCTGGTATTTGTTATCCCGTTGGGCTTCTACGTGATAACTCTATGCATGAAAACACCGGATGGTTTCAGCTAATGCTATTTCCATCCGGTGTTTGGTTTAATCCAGTATGCCGGGTACGATGGCTTTTTTCATTGGCGCCGAGGGGGTGAACTGAGAAGAGGAGGCCAGTTCGACCCACGCGCCGGTCTTGCCGGAGGTTTCGAAGCCTTCGATGGCTTCCAGTACATGGAAGGTCTGGGTATAATCGGCCCGAGCGCGGCGGCCATCCCGAAGGGCATTGGCCATGTCCGCCAGGCCGAGTCCACGGGAGTTCTCCGAATAGTCAAAGACCAGCGGCAGTTCGCGCACTTCCTTGCTCTCAGGACGGTACAGGCAGACGGGACCGCCAAAGGTGTTGGGATCGGGCACCAGCAGTGTTCCCTCCGAACCATAGACCTCGAAACGGGCCTGGGACGGGTAATACACGTCGAAGGTGGTGAAAAGCGTGCCTAATGCGCCGGAGGCGTATTCCACTGTCCCCGCGATATAGGTGGAAACATTGACGTCAATGGGCGTGCCGGCCAGCGGAGAACTCGTGATCATCCGCTGGGCGAAGGTACGCCGCGTGGCCGCGTTGACACGTCGGATCGGTCCCATCAGGTTGACCATGGCGGTCAGATAATAGGGACCCATGTCCATCATCGGTCCGCCGCCGTACTGATAGTAGAAATCCGGATCGGGATGCCATCTTTCGTGGCCTCGGCAGATCATGAAGGCTGCGGAACCGATCGGGATGCCGATATATCCGTCTTCGATCAGCTTCCGGCAGGTCTGGATACCCGCGCCCAGGAAGGTATCCGGCGCGCCGCCAAGCAGAAGTCCCCGTTCCTCCGCCAGAGCCTTGAGAGCTTGTCCTTCGGCCAGACTGGCGCCTAGAGGCTTTTCGGAGTAGACATGTTTACCGGCCTCCAGAGCGGCTTTCGTGACGGCAAAATGCTCATACGGACGGGTCAGATTGAGAATGATATCCACTTCCGGGTCCGCGAAGGCATCATACATGGTTTCATAGAGTTTAGGAATCTGGTATTCCTTTTGTGCGGTCTCCGCCCGCTCTCGGATCAAATCGCAAACGCCCAGCAGACGGATGTCCCGAAAGAGGCCGGTGATATTCTTCAGATAGATGCCGCTGATACAGCCCACGCCGATCATGGCGACTTGAATCGGTCTTATCATAGTTATCCCTCCTTTAATACATTTTGGCGGTATTCTCGAAGGGAGCCGTGGTCAACTGATGCTGCAAAGCGTACTCTTTGCCGTCGCCGGCCCAAAGCATGCCACGCTCCATCAGCGTCTGGGCTGTGGGCACCTTGTCGAATACATCGTCGTGATGCCCCAGGGAAAGATAAAAGACGCGGCCCAGTCCCCAGTATTTCGTCCATGCCACGGGCATATCCACTGGCTTGTTGGCGATATGATAATAGGGCACGATAGGGAAGCGGGTGGTAGCTAGGATTTCGATGGCTGGATCCACATGCAGGTAATAATGCTCAGAAGAGACCTCGAAATCCTCCAGACCTTCTACGATGGGACTGGAACCTTTGCAGATATTGACGGTGTAGCGGATGCCGTCGCCACCGGGATGGGATACCCATTGTCCGCCCGTCATAAACTGCCATTCGGTATCATTGCGAAATGCGTCGCACATGCCACCGTGGCATCCGGCCAGTCCGGTGCCGGCCCCTACGGCCTGGCTGATGTTTTTGGTATATTGTCGGTCGATTGTGCCCATGGTCCAGCAGGTGACGATCAGATCGAGCTTCATCAGAGAGTCCAGGTCGGCGAAAACATCCAGAGTGTCCGAAAGTGTGACGTGATAGCCGTTATTTTCCAGAAGATGGGCAAAGCGACGGGAGGTGAGCTGCGGCTCATGTCCCTGCCATCCGCCTTGTACGATCAATGCTTGTTTCATATTACGATCCTCCATAGTATCTGTATTTTTGTTTTCTATTTTTAGATATGACACGATTTGCCCACGCCCTCCGCGGCGGATGCAAATAGAAGATCCACCACGCGCATGACGCGGAGCAGCTGATCGTGGGTGACCATCGGAGATGCGCTATGTTCCAGCACATCCACAATGTTATTATAGTAGTCGGACCAATGGGTCTCAACTGGGGGCAGGGGCAGTTCTTCCATGGTATGTGCGGGACGGGGCGCCATCGTGCGGGTGGGACCGGCTGCCGTGTAGACAATATCATCTTCCCAGGCCATCTCACCATCTGACTGCAGGCGCATGATCCGGCCGTCGCATTCCCAGTTTTCCACGACCATGGTACCGTCAGTTCCAGAGATGTGCCAGCGTGGCGCGTTGATCAGGCAGTTGGTCGCCATTTCCAAAGTGGCCACGGCGCCGGTCTCGAAGGAGAGCGTGAGTTTGATGTTATCATCCACCTCCGGCGTATAGATGGACAGCAGATGTGCATCCACCGCGACCACGGGGGAATCGATGAGATCCATCATCTGGTCGATAAGATGAATACCCCAGTCGAGCAGCATGCCGCCCCCATTGAGCTTATGACCTCGCCAGCCATGCATAGCGCGGCGGGAGCCCTGCACCTTACTCTCCAGGAAGTAGGGACGCCCAAGCACACCGGAACGGATGACTTCCTGGACGATACGGTAATCCCGATCCAGACGGCGGTTGTGATGCACCGTGAACAGGAGTCCGGTTTCCCTGGCAACGTCGATGATCTCGGTCAGTTCCTGGGCGTTCAGCGTCACTGGCTTCTCGCAGATCACGTTCTTGCCGGCGCGCAGAGCGGCGATGCATAGATCTTTATGAAAGTTGTTGGGGGTGGCGATGGTCACCAGCTGGACTTCGGGATCATGAAGAAGCGATTCCAGCGAATCATACGCCAGAATGCCGGCCTCGGCTGCCTTCTGCCGGGCTTCCTCTCGGACGTCCCAGGCGCCCTTGACGTGGATGGCCGGTACATGCTCCCGCAGGCTTCTGTGGTGCCAGCTTCCCATTCCTCCATAACCGATAATTGCATGAATAATGGACACGATATGACCTCCTTGTATCATGAGATTTTACTTGTATTATAACGTGGCGCGTGATAAAATGATAGTGTCCTTGCGGGAAAAAAGTAGTCAAAAATTGCGGTAAGGAGAACGAATATGCTGCCGTTTTATGAGGTGCAGGAGCACAAGATCAAGATGGGGCCGCTGCGGCCTTCGTTTTATTTTCCAGCCCATCTGCACGTGGAGTGTGAGATGATCTGGGTGAGACGGGGATACATGCGGATGCGAGCGGACGAGATAGCCTATACGATCGGAGAGGGAGAGGTGTTTTTGATCGCTCCGAACGAGGTGCACGCTTATGACAGTTCCGCCGCCGATGTGGAGGGACGGCTCTTGATGTTTCATCCGGAGGAAGTGGGGGCGCTTCCCTGGAATTTGCTGCGCACAAGACCCAGGCATCCGCTGATCGCGGCACAGGAAGTGCCAGAGAGGCTCTGGCAGGCGCTGGACTGGCTGGAAGAAGAGAGGAATGAGAACTGTGAACAAGCGATGCGATCGCTTTTGACGCTGATGATGGGGAAGCTGTATCCTCTGGCGCAGCCTGAGCCGACCAAGGTGTCTCAGGAGCAGGATCTGATTCGGCGTGCGCTGACCCGTATCCATGAGACCTATCAGGAAGATCTGGCTCAGGAGGATCTGGCGCATGAGTTGGGCGTCACGCATTGGTATCTCTCCCATCTGTTTCACTCTCATTTGAAAATGGGATACCGAACCTATGTCAACGCGCTGCGGGTGGAACAAGCCAAACGGTTATTGGTTTCCACAGATATGCCCATCACGGAAATTGTATATCAATGCGGATTTAACAGTCAGTCTTGCTTTAACCGAGCATTCAGAGGCTGGTTCCATACAACGCCGAAGGAGATGCGGAAGCAGGAAAAACGGGAGACAGAAAATCCAAAAAACTTCTGAGTTTTTCCAAAAAACGCTTGACAAGGGGAAAATGCGGTACTATAATAGATAAGCATGACTGTGGATGCGTATGTTCCATTAGCCCCGGTTCAAACGCGGACGCAGCGCAATATAATCAAGGAGTGGACATGTTCGATGAAGACATATATGCCCAGTGCAAAGAATATTGACAGAAAGTGGTATGTTGTTGATGCTGCCGGTCTGACGATGGGTCGTCTGACTTCTCAGGTAGCTGCGATCCTGCGGGGCAAGAACAAGCCGCAGTTTACTCCCTTCATGGATATGGGAGATTACGTGATCATTGTGAATGCGTCGAAGATTAAGTTTACCGGTAAGAAGCTGGAGAACAAGGTGTATACCACCCATACCGGCCAGCCTGGTGGTAAGAAGGAAGTGGTTTGCAAGCAGCTGATGGCGACCAAGCCGGAGCTTGCGGTGAAGCACGCGGTCAAGGGAATGTTGCCTAAGAATGCTTTGGGACGTCAGATGTTCAAGAAGCTGAAGGTATACGCGGGTGCGGAGCATGAGCACCAGGCGCAGAAGCCTGAAGTTCTGGTAATCGAAGCATAAGAAAGGAGAACATGAAGAATGGCTACGCAGTACTACTATGGAACCGGAAGAAGAAAGTCCAGTGTGGCTCGTGTCTACCTGAAGCCTGGTAATGGCACGATCACCATTAACGAGAAGGATATTGATGCTTACTTTGGTACAGAGATTCTGAAGATGATCGTTCGTCAGCCCTTTGCCGTCACAGAGACGGAAGGCAAGTTTGATGTGATGGTCAATGTAAAGGGCGGTGGTTATACCGGCCAGGCTGGTGCAATCCGTCATGGTATCTCCAGAGCTCTTCTGGAAGTAGATGATGAGATGCGCAGCCCGTTGAAGAGAGCAGGCTTTTTGACTCGCGATCCTCGTATGAAGGAAAGAAAGAAATACGGTCTCAAAGCAGCTCGTCGGGCACCTCAGTTCAGTAAGCGATAATCAACGTGTTATAAAAATTTGGACTTCGGAAGGTGCAAGCGTTCGGCGGATCAGTATGTTTGTATCTTCAGAGTGACCCCGGGATGCCACAACATCCCGGGGTTTTGTTGTATCTGCGATAAAGGAAGCGATATGCGAGAAGAAGGGCTTTTTGTAAATGGCAGGACGGGAGAAAATAGGATGGATACATTACATTTTGAAGTGGTGAATAGAGAAAATCGAAAAGAAATCGAAGAATTATCGGTTTCCGCAGAACAGACTGACTTTATTGAGAGCGTCAAGGAGTGTTTGAAGGAAGCAGAAGAATTGAGATTATGGCGTCCTGTCGGCATTTACGATGGGAATACACTGATAGGTTTTGCTATGTATGGATACTTTCCTAAACCGATTCCGGGACAAGTGTGGCTGGATCGGCTGCTGATCGATAAAAAATACCAAGGCAGAGGATATGGTAAGCAGTCGGTTTTGGCCCTATTGAACAGGCTGCGTACGGAATATCAATGCGATGTGGTATATCTTAGTGTATATGAAACCAATCTTCATGCCATACATTTGTATCAGCAGATCGGATTCCAATTTAATGGAGAGCATGACATCCATGGGGAGAGGATCATGACATACTCTTTTTAGCAATAAGAAATCAATGATAATCTTCAGAGAAATGACGCGAAATGCGTCGAAACTGTTGAAGGCTGCTAGGAATGCCGCTTGCTGGGGCGAATTCGCGATGGGGATTCAGAAATAAATCTATGATGAAAAACCATTCGACGCGGAATCCATGGCAGGATGAGAGGATTTTATGTAGGCGGAAAAATTGACAGACATGTGAAAATGTGCTAAGATAAAGAGGTTGATAGGAGGGGATGCAGATGCCGGAGAAAACAGATCATTCGGATTGGCTGTTTAAATGGGTGCCGCCCATGCAGGCCATGCGGGCATGTATGATTATGGTTCTTATTTTTGCGTGCATCGCGATCGTCTCGGCAGTGGGATGGCTCTTCTCCAAAACGGCAAATAGCACAATCAGTTATGATTATCGAGCTACTACAATTGAAGAGTATTTGCAGACAAACGGCACAGCGGTGTTGTCCTATGACCCGGAGACCAATGAGGTTGCCTTTATGATGACAGAAGATTTGATCAATTCCGTGATTCATCAGTGGTTGGAGAGTCAGGACTGGATGCTGAATGGACATAGGGTATATGAGATTGTTTATCGACAAGAAGAGAGCATGTTTCACGTACAGCTGCAGGCAGGCATCTTTCGTGTGCCGATGCAGGCCGAAGTCAGGGCATCCTGGGACGGGGAGAGCAAGGAGCTGGTACTGGATTTCTATAATGCGTGTCTAGGTGAGGATACCAGTTTCTGGGCCAGCTGGGTCAATGCGCCGAGACTGCCCAGCTTGCGGATTCCGGTGTCTGAATTGGGGCTGTCTGAATGGCAGTCTGTCGTGGGTATTGAATTAAATCGCAATGAGATGCTCTTATACTTACAGCCGGATTTGGAAATGTTAGCGCGTCGGGCAACAGGAAATGTACAGATAGATTCGGTGTACCTGGACTGGCAGAATAGTCTGGCGGATAGTCCGGAATTGGTACGTAGACTGGGAGAGATTGCAGAGGGAGACGCGATTGAGACACAGGATGTCCGCAATTTTCTAGAAGTAGTGATTGATCATCAGGATCAGCTGATTCCGCTCCTGGCAGTATCGGATCAGGGAACGGTTTCTGAATTTATTGAAAGATATAGTGATTATCTGACCCAGGACGTGACGATGGAAGCCTGTCAGAGCCGCAGAGACAACATTCGGGCTAATGTCATGGTACAGGTAGCCAGGCAGCTCCTGCAGGGCCTGAATGCATACATGGAGCAGGGGATCGGGATGACGCCTCCGGCCTTGGAACAGCCAGAGGGAAGCGTGGATAATTCCTACGTAGAGTTTACGGATGGAGCCAGGCTGGAAGGAACGGCAATGGTTGTACAGGTGTCATCGGATTCTTTGAAAGCGGGAACGGACTGGGATCCTGATAGGACATTTTTCCTGGATGCGGGGATGATCTATGATTATCATACCATGGAGTTCGTGACGACGGAGCGTATTGCAGAGCTCTATCCGGTGACGACGCCCCATGTGGATTTCCTGGATCAAATACGTTTCTATTATGTCCAGGGGACAGGAGAAGCGGTTGCGATTGTCTCCGGGCAGACAGGAGACGAAGTGCAGGTATTGATGAGTAAGGGGTCTCGAACGATGACAGAGGAAGAAGCGGAGGCAGTGTATCCGGGTTACACGAGGAATCCGGATACAGCATCGGTTCCGGCAGGAGATAGCGAGGTTCGCAGCGCTATCGTAACTGTGCTGCAGGAAGAACTGGGCGAGGGCGAGGTTCTGACGCGATATCTGTCGGCATCCTCAAACTCGGCGTTTGTGGTATTTTCCACGGCGACGCATATGGAACGGGTTCGCAGCGCGGTACTGTACTATGATCGGGACGCCTGGACTGTACAAGGGTATGATGTATCCAATTATCTGGAATACTGTTATCTGCATCCGGAAATCAACGGGACGATTTTTCCGGCGGAGACGATACAGGAACTGGAAGTGCGTACGATTCCCGCGGAAGGTTTGAACCTTTTGCGGGAGAAAGCACTGCAGGTGAACCTGGTCAACGAAGGACAGCGGATCGATTACTATTATTATATTGGTTCGTATATCTACGTACATTTTACGAATGGACGCCAGTGTATTTTCCAGGTCAACGACAAAGAGGAAATTATCGCTTGTCGATCCGTAGAGAGTGCGGAGGCTAATTGGAATCTGCCGCCCTTCTTCATCCTGGAGGAGTCCCGGCAGGCATAAAAAATGGGCCTTAAGGCCCATTTTTATAAATAACCGCCGTCCAGGGAGATGACCTGCGCAGTGAGATAGGAGCTCTGCGATCCGGCTAGATACCAAGCAAGATCGGCGACCTCAATGGGAAGAGCAAAACGACCCAGCGGAATGTCCTGCGCCAGGTTTTGCTTTTCTTCGGAATTCAGTACATCATTCATCGGGGTATCAATGACGCCGCAGGCGATGGCATTGACGCGAATGCCAGAGGGCGCCACTTCTTTTCCCAGTGCGCGGGTGAAGGCATTGACTGCACCCTTGGACGCGGAGTAGAGCGTCTCCATCGAGGCACCGACGCATCCCCACATGGAAGAGATATTGATGATGCTGCCCTCATGTCGGCGGAGCATGGAAGGGAGAACCTCTTTACAGCAGCCGAAGACGGATTTGGCATTGGTATTCATTACCCGATCCCAATCTGCCTCTTGGGCGTCCTGCAAGAGAGAAAAATAGGAAATGCCTGCGTTATTGATCAGGCAATCCGGGGCAGGATCTTCTTGCAGGATAGTTTGAAACATTTGACGCAGATCTGCGTAATGGGAGAGATCTGCTCGCAGAGTAAAAACAGGGACGCCATATTTGAGAATCAGATCCTGCGCCTGTTGCTGCAATAAATCTATGTGTCGATAGGCATGTAAAAAAAGACGATAACCCTCTCGGGCAAAACGGCGGGCGAGAGTCTGACCAATGCCGCCAGAGGCACCGGTGATGATGACGGATGGAATATGATCTTTCAAGATAAGCCTCCTTATCGTAAAGCCGCCTTAAGCGGATAATTTCTGAATCGTAAGCAATCATAGCATATGTAGGATGTGTTTTCAAGAGGAGAAAGGAGCCGCAGTATGAAGGAAAACTGGAAATGGGATCGACGGATGGGGATCGACATTGGGAAGATTACTCTGGGAGCTCTGTTGCTGGGTTTTTCTCTGAATATGTTTTTTGAGCCCTATAACCTGGTAGCCGGAGGTATCACAGGGGTGGGAATAGTGCTGAAGGAACTGAGCCTGCGGTGGTTCGGCTGGGAGTTGCCGTTGTGGCTGTCCAATATTTTGCTGAACGCCCCTCTTTTTATTGGCGGATATTTTCTGCAGGGACGGGCCTTTATTCTGAAGACGGGATACGCGACTATGATACTCTCTTTAGGACTGTATCTTTCATCGAATTGGGGATATTACGAGGGCGATCTACTGATCAATACGGTATATGGCGGTGTCATTGGTGGAGCGGGGATCGGCCTGGTTTTATCGGCATCCGCGACCACAGGAGGATCTGATCTCCTGGCCAGTATTCTTCACTATTTCACGCGTCATATTTCTGTAGCGGCATATCTGTTTTTAGTAGATGGGATCATCATTGTTCTCAGTATTCTGGTTTTTGGCGTCAATTTGGCATTATATGCGATTATCGGGATTTACTTGACTTCCTGGGTAGCTGATAAAGTGGTGGATGGTCTACATTATAGTAAGGCACTGTTTATTATTTCGGATCAGAACGAGGAGATCGCGGATAGACTTTTAGCGGAACTGGAGAGAGGAGCCACCGGAATTCCTGTGGTGGGGAAGTATACAGGAGAACAGAAAGAAATGCTGTATGTTGTCATGTCAGTGAAGGAAATGGTGATCGCGAAACGGATTGTAAAGGAAGTGGATCCCAGTGCTTTTATGATGATCACAGATACGAAAGAAGTGCTGGGAGAGGGCTTTTCAGAGCATTAAATTCTCTAGAAAAACGATGTTTCCGTCAAGCTTCATAAAAATAAGGAATCCGATTTGTGGATTTTACCAGTAGTTTTTTTGTGTGAAATAGTGTATGATGTTATCAACGCTAGATGTTAAACATTTAAGGAGGCAAAAATAATGGCGAGTTTGCAGTTAAAGAATATCAAGAAGACCTATGGCAATGGGATTACCGCTGTTAATGATTTTAATTTGGATATCGAGGATAAGGAATTTATCATTTTCGTAGGCCCTTCTGGATGTGGTAAGTCTACAACTCTGCGTATGATCGCGGGTCTGGAAGAGATTACAGAAGGCGAGCTGTACATTGGCGACAAGCTGATGAACGATGTTGCGCCCAAGGATCGGGATATTGCAATGGTATTCCAGAACTATGCTCTGTATCCTCATATGACAGTATATGATAACATGGCATTTGGTCTGAAGCTTCGTAAGACTCCGAAGGCAGAGATCGAAAAGCGTGTTAAGGAAGCAGCCCGTATCCTGGAGATCGAGCATCTGTTGGATCGTAAGCCCAAGGCTCTGTCCGGTGGTCAGAGACAGCGTGTTGCTATGGGGCGTGCTATTGTACGTGAACCCAAGGTATTCCTGATGGACGAGCCGTTGTCTAACTTGGATGCGAAGTTGCGTGTACAGATGCGTGTTGAGATTGCGAAGCTGCATCAGAGACTGCAGGCGACAATTATTTATGTTACCCACGATCAGGTAGAGGCTATGACACTGGGTACTCGTATCGTTGTTATGAAGGATGGTATCATTCAGCAGGTTGACTCTCCTGTTAAGCTATATAATGAACCTCAGAATCTGTTTGTTGCCGGATTTATCGGTTCTCCGCAGATGAACTTCATCGATGCAGTTCCGGAGAAAAAGGGTAATGATGTATGGCTGAATTTCCATGGCCAAGGTGTTAAGCTGCCGGCTGAGAAGGCCAAGAAACTTGTGGATGCCGGCGCTATCGGCAAGGAAGTTGTTCTGGGTATTCGTCCCGAGGATATTCACGAGACCGAAGAAGCATTGACCAAGTTCCCGGATGATGTAATCACAGCTGATGTACATGTAACCGAGCTTCTGGGTGCGGAGATGCATCTGTATCTGAGTATCGAAGACGTGGATTTGATTGCAACTGTAAATCCGCGTATCCAGGTAAAGAGCGGCGATCGCTTGAAGCTGGCCTTTGATCCTTCCAGAATCCATGTATTTGATAAGGAGACAGAGCAGGTTATTACGAATTGATTACAAAATCGTGATCAGAATATGAAAACATAATTAAAGAAAGAGCAGATTTATTGATGAAAAATTAAATTTGCTCTTTCTTTTTTTTCGATTTTGAGTTATAATAGAACGTGTACTGTTTGGATGCTGCGAAGAAAGATGTAGTGAGGAGCAGACAGTCAGTAATTATACTGGAGAGGAGTGGAGCGCAATTGCTGTCGAATCAGATTTTGAGGGATACAATGGATGGCCTGTATAACATTTCTAAGGTCGCCATGTATGTGTACGATACGGAGGGGAATGTGCTGACCTCTAATGGAACGGGGACAAGCCAGGCGCAGCCATCCGTGATTCGTGATTTTGTGCAGTCCAAGGCGGAGAGTATGAGCAGTATGGACTGGCATTATTTTAAGGTGTTTGACGAGGGTACGGTGGAATATGTTCTGGCGCTGTATGGCCAGGAAGAGAGTAATTATCGTTTAGGTAAAATCGCGGTCCTGCAGCTGCAGGGATTGTTGATTGCCTATCGAGAGAGATTTGATCGGGATAATTTTATTAAGAATCTGTTGTTGGACAACATGCTTCTGGTCGATATTTATATGCGGGCCAGCAAGCTCCATATCGAGAATAATATTCCGAGAGTTGTATTTCTGGTGGAATCCAACAATGACAGCGACACTAATGCGGATGTGATGGATATCATCCGGAATCTGTTCCCTGTGAAGGGGAAGGATTTTATCACGGCAGTGGATGAGAGTAATATTATCCTGGTAAAGGATCTGAGCGAAGACGTGGAGAAGGAAGGGATTCTGGAGAAAATTGCCAGTTCTATAGTGGATACGCTGAATAGCGAGGCGCTGGGCAAGGTACGCGTCGCGTCAGGATCGATCGTTCGAGATCTGAAGGATATCTCCAAGTCTTACAAAGAGGCGAAGATGGCGCTGGATGTGGGCAAGATTTTCTATGGAGAGAAGTATATCATCGATTATAATCGGTTGGGAATCGGAAGACTGATTTATCAGTTGCCGTTGTCTCTGTGTAAGATGTATATCGAAGAGATTTTTAAGGGAATCCGTATCGAGGAGTTCGATGAGGAGACTCTCAATACTATCAATAAGTTTTTCGAGAACAGCCTGAATGTTTCGGAGACTTCAAGACAGCTGTATATTCACAGAAACACCCTGGTGTATCGTCTGGATAAGCTGCAGAAGAATACGGGACTGGATGTGCGTGTGTTTGAAGACGCCATTACATTTAAGATCGCGTTGATGGTAGCGAAATATATGGCGTATATGGAGGAAACAGGTTATTAAGAAGTTAGGAGTGTTAAGGTTTGATTGAACTGAAACATGTCAGCAAGATCTATGATGGAAACGTCGTCGGTGTGGAAGATGTCAACCTGAAGATCGAAAAAGGGGAGTTTGTTTTCCTGGTAGGCGAAAGCGGATCCGGAAAGAGTACGATGCTGAAGCTTCTGATGAAGGAAGTGAACCCCACTTCCGGGCAGTTGATTATTGATCAGCAGGATGTGACGAAGCTTCGAAGCGGAAAGACGTCTATGCTGCGCCGTAAGATGGGCATTGTTTTTCAGGACTATCGCCTGCTGCCCAAGAAGACTGTGTATGAGAATGTGGCGTTTGCTATGGAGGCTATCGAGGAATCTCAGCGGAAGATTCGCAGGAATGTACCGAGAGTTCTCAACATGGTGGGGCTCGCTCATAAGAGTCGGAACTTTCCGAATGAGATTTCTGGCGGAGAACAACAGCGTACGGCGATCGCCAGGGCGTTAGTCAACAATCCGCTGTTTTTGTTGGCGGATGAGCCTACAGGGAATCTGGATCCCCGTAATTCGGATGAGATCATGGAACTGATGGAATACATCAACAGCAGAGGTACAACGGTCATCGTGGCGACCCATGATAAGGACATTGTAAACCGGATGCGGAAGCGAGTGATTCATTTGATTGACGGGCGTGTGGTGAGGGACTCGAAAGGAGGATATGATCTATGAAAATCCGTTCCATTCGTGTCTGCTTGAAACAGGGCCTGCAGGGGATCTGGCGAAATCGTTTGATGGTGCTGGCATCTGTATGTACGGTATCGGCATGTCTGTTTATACTGGGCATTGTGTATTGTCTGGTGGCGAATGTACAGCAGTTTGCTGATGACTTGGATGATTCGTTGGGGATTATTGCTTTTCTTTCGGAGAACGTTTCCGAAGAGAGCGTGCCCGCGTTGGTAGAACAGATTCGGGGCATGGAGGGTGTCAAAGATGTTACATATGTCTCCGCGGATGAAGCATGGCAGAGCTTTAAGGAGTCCATGGGATTTGATGATCAGTTGGGAGAGGATACCATTGCGCAGCTGGATCAGGACAAC
>CALBGL010000041.1 GCA_937892735.1 uncultured Clostridia bacterium
TGCCATCACATACCAGAATACCTCCTAAAAAACACCTATATTTCCTGCAGGCCCTTCGAGGATTACGCCTCGAAGGGCCTTGGGAAATGACAAACACTATTTTTTCTGCTGCTGATAGTATAGAATGAACTGTCTGGCGCTGCGTCCCGAGAATCCCTTTTGTTCCATGGACCACTGCAGTGCCGCCCGTTCTAGTGTCTTGGGATCTTCTGTAATTCCACTTTTCTTCGCAAGGAAGTGGACAATCTCCAGATAGAGCGCCTGATTGGGCACAGGATACGTCAGGGTCAGGCCAAAACGCTGTGATAAAGAAAGTTTTTCATTCATCGCCTCGATTCCATGCACCTCTTCATCATAGTGTTCTGTCTGACGATCCTTCCATTTCTGCTGAATGATATGACGCCGGTTCGATGTGGCATAAAAGACCACATTTTCCGGCTTTTTCTCTACACTGCCTTCCAACAGTGATTTCATATACTTATAATCCGTTTCGAAATCTTCAAAAGAAAGGTCGTCTATGAAAAGAATAAATCGTTTTCCCCGTCCCGCGATATAGGAGAGAATCTGCGGCAGCTGATCCATCTGATCCTTCCCAATCTCCAGGAGCCTAAGCCCCAGATCAAAATATTCATTGGCCAGCGCCTTGACCGCAGAGGATTTTCCCGTGCCTCCTGCTCCGGCCAACAGTACGTTATTGGCTTCCTTCCCCTGCACAAACGCAAGCGTATTGGCAATCAGCATCTCTTTCTGGTAACGGTATCCTACCAGATCTTCCATACGAATTGTATCATAATTTTCCACTCCGACAAGTCCCTTCTCCCGGTCCCATCGAAACATAGGAAACATGGCCAGAATTCCACATCCCCTCTGGTGATAATACTCCGCCAGACTCTCCGCCAACTCCTCATCCGCAGCTGACCCAGTCAAACTATAATGCTCACAGAACTCCTTCAACACCTTTGCCCGATGTTCTGCCGGAGATGTGTCTGCCCGCTTTTTCGCGCAACGTACATATTGAACGGCAAATTCGGCCAAGCCATAGCTTTTCAGGCATTCCACTCCGGCAGCAAGCGAACGTCTTATAATGTGCAAATCGCGAAGAACTCCCTGATACAGACTGCTTTCCCGTGGCACCTGCCAGCCATTCTCACAGTTCATGCTAAACGCGTTGACATCTCCTAAGATCCGATGCCAAAGCCATGCTTCTAAAACAGGCCCCTCTAACAGGTATTTTTCTGATTGACGAATCAAGAGGGCCACCAACTGACTAGCCTTTTCTTCCCCTTCCTGCGACGGACTTTCAACTAATTCTGACAGAATTCGCGGAATGGGATGTTCCATAATTCGACGAAATACGGTTAAGTGATTCAAATTCATTTTTCTTTCCTCCCTAATTCTACTGTGAAGACAGCAACCGCTAAACTCACAGTTTATAAAACTTGAAAAATTTACCAATTTTGTCAATTGTAAGCAATTTTGATTTACGTTATAATAAAAGCACTGCAAGATCCTATCTTGCAAAATTTGTCGAAATTGCAAGACTATGAAAGGAGCCTTTGATGTCCGTGCGCATTATTCCCTTTGATTATCAAGAAATTGGCCTTGAAATTCGTGCCCGGCGCAATAAATTGGGAATGACACAACGCCAATTAGCCGCAAAGATCCCGTGCAGTCTTACATATATTTCCCGCATTGAGAATGGCGCAAAACCCAGCCTGGAAGTGCTCGTCCGCATTGCGCACATTCTGGATATGAGTCTGGACTCCATCTTTTGCGTACAAGCCGAGGACGATACTGAATTCACCCGGGTTCTGCGCGTAGTTCTCCACCAATCTCCAGAAGTTCGTCAGATCGCGTTAAACATGTTGTACACGTGTCTCCACTCTCAAGAGGCATCCGGAAATACCTATGAACCGCCTGAACCGCCTCCACCCCCTAATCTGGAAGATTCCAGTTCCATACAATCCCTGCTGTCTGACGCGCCGGAAGATTGGCAGTAGAACCGATACGCTTTTCATTGTATCCCCTCTTGCCCTTTCTTGTCAAGATGCAGGATGCTGCCGTCCCTGCGAGTCTATCCAGCCTCCTTCTGGCCAGATCAGATCCGAAACCGTTCCTATGCTGTATCCTTGTTTTTCCAGACCTGTCAAAATCGCGTCTAAGGATGCCGCCGTATATTTTGTATTATTGTGAAAAAGCAGAATCGCGCCTTTTCCCAACTGCGCATGATGCAGTACCCGTTCGATCATTTCCTCTTTTCCGTATTCCTTCCAATCCAGACTGTCAACCGACCATTGTATGGTTTCATAGCCGCACTCCTTCGCCGCCTGGATGACCGTATTATTATACGATCCGTATGGAGGCCTGAACAATACTGTGGTATATCCGGTCAGCGCCGCGATTTCCTCCTGAGCGCCCACGATTTCCTGTTTGCACTCCTCCAAGCCTAGTTCCGTATAATCCACATGGTGATTCCCGTGATTCGCAAGTTCATGTCCTGCCTCATAAAGCATTTTTACTTCCTGGGGCCAGTGTCGAATCCAACTTCCCAGAAGAAAGAATGTGGCTTTTACCTGATGCTGCTCCAGGACATCCAGGATCTGCGCAAGATCCTCTGTCCCTGTCGCAATATCAAAAGTAAGTGCTATACGCGATTCTTGTGTCTCTACGCTATAAATGGGCAGCTCCTTGACCTCGGCGGCAGTTGATTGCATTTCTCCATCCAATATATGATGAATTTCAATGCCATATAAGCATACTATAAAGCATAAAATACCCAGCAAACCCAGGATTGGCATACTTTTTCGGTTCTTCTTCATAACATCTTTCCCCTTTCCCTTTGCAGTCCTTTTTGCAATGTTAACATTTTGCGTCTTGTTTTTTCTTTTCGGTTGTGGTATTGTAAACAAAGACAGGGCTGAAGGAGCTGTCTTTGTGGGAGGCTATTATGAGAATTCGATATATAATCCTGGAACTGCTGCTTTTGACGCTTTGTATCTTTCATTCTGGATGTTCTTCGGCGCAGGAATATACAGCCTACTATTTCGACTATTTTGATACTTTCTCTACTCTAACGGTATATGCCGAAAGCGAGGAAGAATTTGAAATCTATCGTCAGATTGTGGACGAGGTGTTTCAGGAATATCATAGACTCTGCAACGCTTATGAATCTTTCGATTCCGTTGTAAATCTATATACCCTGAATCAGTCTGCCGGACAGGGTCCCGTGACTGTATCCGAACCGCTGTACGAATTTTTAGAATACTGCGTGGCGGCCTATGATCATAGCCTTGGCACTGTCAATATCGCTCTGGGTTCGGTTCTTCAGCTCTGGCAAGAACAGATGAACGCGGACACCCCTGTTGTCCCCTCTGAAGAAGCACTTACACAGGCTGCTCAGCATACGGATATCTCGCAGATGATCTTGGATCCTGACTCTCGGATCGTAGAGCTGTTGGATCCTGCGATGTCCCTGGATGCCGGCGCTTTAGCCAAAGGGTATGCGACTGCCATCGCTCAGGAGAAATTGATCGCGGCCGGCTGTGAAAGCGCTCTGCTCAATGCCGGCGGCAACATTGTCTGTATCGGTACTTATCCCGGTTTAAATGGTTGGAATGTGGGAATTCTGAATCCAGATACCTCTTCTGAAACTTCCTTATATACCACATGGCTGGTTCGTGACGCCTGTGTTGTTACGAGCGGAGATTATGAACGATATTTTGAGGTGAATGGCGTCCGGTATCATCACATTATCGATTCCGATACGCTTCATCCCGCAAACCGTTATCACAGCGTCAGTATTCAATGTACCGACGCCGCGGCGGCAGATATGCTGTCCACCGCGCTTTTCATTCTTCCCAGAGAGGAAGGAGAAGCTTTAGCCGCGCAGTACCAGGCCCAGGTTCTTTATATTGATTGATTCTACATTCCTCGTTTGGATCCCCAGCGTTTCTCGCACGGGTCCTGACATAAACAGGCCGGCGGATCCAGATCTACCAGGATAAAGTCGCATCCAATTCGATAGATCATATCCCAGGGAACCCGATATTCCGCGTCCCTTCCTCCGAGTCCAAAAAACTTGGCGGGACAACTTACAAAAAACGCGCAAATCTTACCGCAGGCTAGGTCCATTTCCAGATCAAAGACATATCCTAACCGGGCGCCGTCTCGGATATTGATCACTTCTTTTTCTTCTAATTCGTCCAGACGAACCATTTGCTCACTTCCTTGCTGGATATTTATCATATTCTATGCGGGTCAGGTTGTATTCTTTCGGGAGGGTTTTACCATGTCATGTGTTTTCTTTGTGATCGGCCTCATACTGGCGGCTTTAGATCTTTATATTGATACGATGGATATACTGGTGGATGCAGCCGGTTTCCTCGTGATTCTGTGTAGTCTCCTCCCTCTTCTGGTCCGACGCCAATTCCCTCTCCCGCATCTGATTTGGCCTTTCGGCGCTCTTCTATGCAGTATTCTTCTATGGATTCCCGGAAATTCTCTGCGCTTTTTCTGCACCATCGCCCAAAACCTTTGCTTCTGGCTCCTGCTGTGGGCATTGGGACGGTGCATGTTTCCTCATCGCGAGAAAGGTTCCAACGAACGGATTCTATATCAGAGCTACCTTACGGCAAACCTGTTTCTGATGATAAGCAAAACCTTTGGCGGTCTTTTAAGCGCTGTAGAAATTATCGGGATCCTGATTCTATTCTTTCAAATTGTCCTGCTTATCTTTGAGATCATCATCACCTGGCGGCGCTGGCCGGCACGGATGATTGATTAATCTATATACAAGGGGGTTGTATGATGTCAATGTCACTGGGCGCACAGCTTTACACCGTGCGCGAATTTACAAAAACACCGGAGGGGATCGAGAAAACCCTGCGGCGTATCAAGCAGATGGGATTTAAGACAATTCAGATTTCCGCTTTTGGTCCTGTGGATCCGAAATTACTGGCCGATTGGATCCATGAATTGGATCTATATGTTTGTGTTACTCATAATCCCTTTGATCGGCTGAAAAATGACTTGTCGGCACTGATCGCTGAACATCGGCTGATGGGATGCGATACGATTGGTCTGGGCGCCATGCCCGGCGAATACCGCGGCAGCGGTGAAGAAGGGTTCCTTCAGTTTATCAAGGATATCACCCCGATTGCCCATGTGATCCATGAAGAAGGTCTTCAATTTGCTTATCACAACCATAATTTTGAATTTGCCCGTTTTGACGACCATACAGGAATGGATCTTCTATTTGAAGCCACAAATCCAGAGGAATTCCACTTTATTCTGGATACTTACTGGCTGCAGATGGGCGGCGTCAATCCGCCGGATTACATCCGCAGAGCCGCAGGCCGTATGAAAGTTTGTCATTTTAAGGATTTCGCGGTCGATGGATTTACGCCTCGGTTTGCAGAAGTCGGGGAAGGCAATCTGAATCTGAACGCCTGTTATCGTGCCTGCAAAGAAGCAGGCGTCCAAGATATTGTCATCGAGCAAGACGTCTGCCCCGGCGATCCTTTCGATTCTTTAGCGATTAGTTTCAGGAACCTGAAGCAACTGGCGGCAAAGGAGGAAGGCGAATGTTAAAAGAAACACTGACTGGCTTTGCAGATGAAATCTCACCAGATTTAGACGTACAGATGGATGTTCTGGATTCTCTCGATATTCACTATATCGAGATGCGCGGTGTGGATGGCCGCAATCTCTGCGACTACTCTCTGGAAGAGGCTCGCACCGTAAAGAAAAGGCTCTGCGAACGCAAGTTTGCGCTATCTGCCGTCGGTTCTCCGATCGGAAAGATCAAGATTTCTGATCCTTTTGAGCCTCACTTTGAAAAATTCTGCCATGCCTGTGATCTGGCCGAATTTTTTGAAACACCTCGTATTCGTATCTTTAGTTTTTACATCCCGACGGAAGAGGATCCTGCCTCTTATCGAGATGAGGTGTTTCACCGCATATCCGCTATGGTAGATGAAGCAAAACGGCGTGGTCTTGTGCTATTGCATGAGAATGAAAAGCATATCTACGGGGATACGCCGGAACGCTGTCTGGATTTGATGCAGGAATTTTATGGGGAACATTTTCAGGCGACCTTTGATCCGGCCAATTTCGTACAGTGCCAGGTCAACGTGTATCCTCATGCTTATGATCTTCTGGCTTCTTATATTGCCTACATGCATATCAAAGATGCACACCTGACCGATGGAACCGTCACTGTAGCGGGTCGTGGAGACGGTGGTGTCAAAGAAGTGCTGTCTCGTCTATCCGAGGAAAATTTTGAGGGATTTTTGTCCCTGGAACCGCATCTGACCGATTTCGTTGGTTTTAAGGATCTGGAACAGCATGCTGTAGAAGAGGTAAAAGAAGACGCTGGTATGGGCGCAAAACTCTTCGCCGCGGCTGCCGGCGCATTGCGCGGATTATTGGAAGAGATTCGGAAGGAGGGACATTAAATGAAAAAAGTTCGTTTTGGCGTCATCGGTATCGGAAACATGGGAACCAGCCATAGCGAGAAACTGGATCACGGAACCGTACCAGAAATTGAGCTGACCGCCGTCTGTGATCTGAAAGAGGATCGCTGCCAATGGGCCAGAGAACATCTGAGTTCTTCTGTCCAGGTCTATCAGGATCCCGAGGAAATGATGACCAAGGCGCCGCTGGACGCTGTGATCGTAGCGACTCCTCATTATGATCATCCCAGACTGGTCATGGATGCGTTTCGCCATGGCCTGCATGCTATTACCGAAAAGCCCGCGGGCGTTTATACGGCTGCCGTACGAGAGATGAACGAAGCCGCCAAAAAAAGCGGAAAGCTCTTTGGCATCATGTATAACCAACGTACCAATCCGGTCTACGCAAAAGTCAAGGAACTCCTAGCCAGCGGAGAGATGGGAGAGATCAAACGCGTCGTGTGGCTCATCACGAACTGGTACCGTTCACAGAGTTATTATAATTCCGGTGGATGGCGCGCTACCTGGGAGGGGGAAGGCGGCGGCGTGCTGCTGAATCAGTGTCCTCATAACCTGGATCTGCTGCAGTGGATCGCGGGAATGCCATGCGGTGTACGCGCTTTCATGAAGTATGGCTGTCACCGGGATATCGAAGTCGAAAACGATGTGACGGCCTATCTGGAATACCCAAATGGCGCTACTGGCCTTTTTGTCACCTCCACGCACGAGACACCAGGAACAAATCGGCTGGAGATTTCCGGTGATCGCGGGAAAATTGTCGTAGAAAATAACAAGATCACCTTCTTCCGTACCCGTATCGGAGAAATGGAGTTCAACCAGACATGGACTGGCGGTTTTGGATCTCCCGAATACTGGCAGATCCCGATCGAACCGGCTAAGACTCCGGCACTCACGGAACACATGGGAATCTTTGCAAATTTTGCTTCTGCTGTTTTACATGGAACGCCGCTCCTGGCGCCGGGTGAAGAAGGCATCCTGGGGCTTTCCATCTCCAATGCCATGCATCTGTCTGATTGGACTGATCAGATGGTTGACCCCATGCACCTAGACGAGGCATTGTTCAAACAATTGCTGGATGAACGAATCGCCGCTTCTACGATGCATAAGGAAGACGTGAATGTGACATTAGACGTCACCGGGACGCATTAAAGCTGACGATATTTATAAAATAAGAGATTCCTATCAAATAGATCGTATTTCTATCTCCAACTGCAGCTATGTGGTTGGAGATATTTTTATGCTGCTGGGACGGAGATTTAATGGGAAAAAGACTCCGCGTTTCTCATTAGTCCTGTTACGATATAACATTGGGGACGGGGATCTAATACACAAAATCCGGCGTCCTCCTCTAGAAACAGAGAAGACGCCGGATTTTTGCGCCAGATTTATAGACTTCCTAACAACTCGGGTGTCAGGGCTTTTACGATCTCTATCACAGCCTGAGCGGCCTGCTCCAGATCCTGCATGGCCGCAAAACCTTGTGGTGTATGAACATATCGACTCGGAATCGAAATTGTGATGGAAGGAATTCCTTTTTGCATTGAATGATATACACCGCCGTTCGTTCCTCCCCCACTCCGTACAGCGACCTGCAGCGGAATTTCCTTGGCCTGGCATATGTTCATCGCAAAATGTGCCAGCCTTGGATGCGTAATCATAGACACATCCATCAGACGAATCATCGGTCCTTTCTTCATGGCGGACTGCACCGCGTAATCCGGTGTGAACGTATCATCCGCGGGACACCCTTCAAATCCCAGTGTAATCACTGGATCCACATGTCTAGCCGCTACACGGGCGCCTCGACCTCCAACTTCTTCCTGACTGGACAAAACACCAATCACATCGACTGCCAGTTCCTCATCCGCTAACGCTTTCATTGCCTTCAAAAGGGCAAGACAGCCAACACGACAGTCAAATGCTTTTCCCGTCATGATTCCGCGCATAGGATCCTGCTGAAAAGATACCGCAGGCGCCACCGGATCTCCTACCTGGATCCCAAAGACCTCTTTGGCCTCCTGATCTGACACGGCGCCGATATCAATCACCATGTCCTGAATATGCGGCATTCGGTTGGCCTCTTCCTTTGTCATAAAATGAACCGGCTTCGCTGCCACAATCCCTGGAATATATTCTCCCTTCTGATTCCGTACATACACCTTCGTACCCGGAATCGAGGATTCATTCCAGCTTCCCAATGGAAGAAACTGCAGCGTGCCATTAGGCTTGATGAACTGTACCATAAACCCCACTTCATCACTATGCGCATCCAACATAACCATGGGTTTAGCTCCTGTGTTGGATCTTCGCTTGATATACAGATTGCGAATATTGTCCTCTTCCACATCCGCAAACTCCTGGGCATACTCCCAGGCCACTGCCGTGACATCTTCTTCAAATCCGGAAGGTCCAAATGCGTTGGACAGCCGTTCCATCCAGCTGAAGTCTTCCTGATTCAAGACAATTCCTCCTCTTTTTTATCCTCTTTCTTGAGCGATACAATATTCAAAGCTCTCTCTCTGTCCTCATACTGACGTTCTGTCTTTCGATAATTTAACGGGGACTCTCCAGAAATCTTTCGAAACACACGGCCAAAGTGCGTCATCGTTCCAAAGCCAACCATCTCCGCGATCTGCGCCACCGGATAACTGGTTTTGTACAGGAGCCTCTGCGCTTCCTTGATTCGAATATTACTCAGGTATTCCACAAAAGTAAAACCTGTGACTTCCTTAAATGCATGACTCAGATAAAACTTACTGATATAAAATTCCTGCGCCACACTCTCCAGAGACAAATTCTCCGCGTAATGCGTATTGATATAATTTAAGATCTCAAAAATCCGCTTATTGGCTTTGCGCAACGAATCCTCCGCCTTCTTGCGCCATGCAACCCGATTCCGAGCCGCGAAAATCAGAATTTGCAGCACATAATTACGCACCTGCAATTCATAACCTGGTTCCTTCTGCCGAATTTCCTGATACATACGGCCTACCAGGTCGTCCATATATTCCTTATCCTCATCTTTGAACGATAAAATCAGGCTGCCCTCTTGAAACAGTTCCGACAAGAGCTCTTTGAAATGACCGGATCGATCTGGAATCATATGGTCGTAGACGTTCATCAGCACGCGATAATGGAACTTTTCCATAGTTTCCAGCGTACGATGCAGTTCTCTTTTGTCCACCAGAACCAGGTCTCCCGCCTTGACATAATACGTATTATCCTTTATGAAGTAATACCGGCTGCCGCCTAAAAGATAATATACCTCATAGAAGTTATGAAAATGTTGATTCGCCATTGTGTAAGATCCGCTTCGCTGGGTAAACGCAATCATGGTACCATCCGGATCTGAATAGGAACAATTGTTTTCGTAATCGGTTTCCAATACCTGTTCTTTTTCCACAATAATCTCCTCTAAAAAAGACCGGCTGCCTGTAAAGACAGCCGGTAAAATGGTTTAATAAGAAACGGGGATTCTTATTAAAACGAGGTGAGCAATTCTATCGCATCGCGATAGAAGACATTTGTAGTATAGCATTGCTATCTCGGTCTGTCAAGCTTTTTACATTTGTTTTTTCTTTTTTATTATACTCTCGTCAGAAAAGCCTTATAAGCACGATATGCCTCATAGATGTCTGTCTTCGAAGCGATCTCAAAGGGAGCGTGCATACTATGCAACGGGATTCCCATATCAATCACATCCATGGACATCTGCGCAGGAATATAGGCGATCGTTCCGCCGCCGCCCTGGTCTACCTTCCCCAGTTCCCCCATCTGGAACGCGATGCCCTCTTCATCAAATAATTTCCGGAGCTGTGCAATGTATTCGGCGGAAGCATCATTGGATCCACTCTTTCCTCTGGAGCCTGTGTACTTAAAAAACGCGGGACCATAGCCGAAGAATGGCGTATTATTCTTTTCGCTGACAGCGGGAAAATTAGGATCGAACGCAGCCGACACATCGGAAGACAGCATCTTAGACGCGGCTAAAGTCCGGCGCAGCTTCATTTCTGAATAGGTACCACAGCACTCCATTACTTCCGCAATGACATTCTCAAAGAATCGAGAATGCATACCGGTAGCTCCTACGCTTCCGATTTCCTCTTTATCCGTCAACACGGTGACAACGGTCCGATCCGTCGAGGGACAATCCATCATCGCCATAAAAGATGTATAGCCGCATACTCTGTCATCGTGGCCATATCCCAGAATCATGCTCCGATCCAATCCGTAGTCTCTGGCCTCGCCGGCAGGAACAATCTCCAGTTCTGAAGAGAGGAAGTCTTCCTCTTCCATACCGTATTTCTCCGCTAAAAGCTTCAGAATATGACGCTTTACCGGATTCTCTCCCTCGTCCTCTTCCGGAATACTGCCGATGCAAACATTCAGATCCTCGCCGCCAAAGGCCTCTCCCAGCTTCTTGACAGCCTGATCCTTCCCCAGATGCGGCAGAATATCGGAGATACCCAGAACCGGATCCGACGGATCTTCTCCCAAAACGACTTCCTGCGCGGTTCCATCTTTCTTTACAATGACGCCATGCAATGCCAACGGCAGCGTAACCCACTGAAATTTCTTGATGCCGCCATAATAATGTGTCTTCAGCATGGCCAATCCAGAATCCTCATATAACGGATTCGGTTTTAAATCCAGGCGGGGAGAATCGATATGGGCTCCCAAAATATTGATTCCTTCTTCTATGGGCTTCTTTCCTACCTGCACCAGTACCAGCATTTTTCCACGATTGACCGCGTATACTTTGTCCCCTGGCTTAAGCGCCTTCCTCTGGGCAATGATCTCGTCGAGATCCTCATATCCATAAGACTTCGCCTGCTTCACCATATCCGTAACGCATTCTCGTTCCGTCTTACAAGCCGACAGGTGTTTTTTATATCCTTCGCAAAATTCCGTCATCGCTGTCTTTTGCTCGGGTGTATAGGTTTCCCAAAGCGTTTTTTTGCTCATGACTTCTTACCTCCTCTATGATCCATTGGACAATATCCGTCCATCCTCTAGTATAAGCCCAAATGAAAAATAACGCAATACCGATTTCCATAAACTCATCTTGCGATTTGCAGAACTTGCGTGTATAATGAATCCGAAGATAATACTTTAGAAAAGAGGGATCTGATGCGAGAGATTGCATGGAATACGATCCGAGATACCGTTGCGCAGTTGGCGATTCGCGCCAATACGGTACTGGATACAAAAGTAGAAAAAGCGATAGACCAGGCAAGAACGACGGAAGAATCGCCGGTAGGACTTGCCATTCTTGACCAGCTTCTGAAAAACAGCCAGATTGCCCGGGAGACGGCGACTCCCATCTGTCAGGACACGGGGCTTGCTGTCGTTTTCGTCACCATTGGCCAGGAAGTCCATATCACCGGAGGCAGCCTGGAAGAGGCGGTTCACGCGGGAGTTGCCAAAGGGTATACCGAAGGATATCTTCGTAAATCTGTGGTGCGGGATCCGCTGGACCGGGTGAATACAGGAGATAATACACCGGCCATCATCCATTATAAGATCGTACCCGGCGATACGCTCCTCATCACCGTCGCTCCCAAAGGAATCGGCAGTGAAAACATGAGCCGTATTTTCATGCTCAAACCCTCTCAGGGTCTCGCTGGAATCCGTCAGGCTGTTTTAGATACGGTTCTTTCTGCCGGCAGTAATGCCTGTCCGCCTCTCGTCATCGGTGTAGGCGTCGGAGGCAATTTTGAAAAGTGCGCGCAATTAGCAAAAGAGGCTTTGCTGCGGCCTATTGGTCAGTATTCTCAGGATCCAGCCTGGGCACAGATCGAAAAAGATCTGCTTCTTGCTGTCAACGACCTGGGGATCGGGCCACAGGGCTTTGGCGGACGTACCACGGCACTTTGGCTGGCTGTGGAAACCTATCCTACCCATATCGGCGGTATGCCGGTGGCCGTGAATATCAATTGCCACGTGGCCCGGCACGAATCCGCGTCATTATAAGGAGGCCATCCCATGAAACATATTACCACACCCTTTACCGAATCGGTCGTACGAGATCTCACATCCGGCGATACGGTCCTGATCAGCGGGACGATCTATACCGCGCGGGACGCCGCGCATAAGCGTCTGTGCGAAGCCATTGCGGAAGGCCGGCCTCTTCCCTTTGATCTTCAGGATGCCGTGATCTATTATGTGGGACCCACTCCTCCTAAACCGGGACAGGTCATCGGCGCGGCCGGCCCCACCACGAGCGGTCGGATGGATGCCTATGTTCCCACGCTCATGGAACAGGGCCTGCGAGGCATGATCGGAAAAGGAGAACGTTCCCAGGCCGTCATTGACAGTATAAGAGACCATACTGCCGTTTATCTGGCTGCTACCGGCGGTGCGGGCGCTCTTCTTTCTCACTGCATTCTGGAAAGTGAAACCATTGCCTATGAAGATCTGGGTACCGAAGCTATCAGTAAACTCACTGTCAAAGATTTTCCTGCCACTGTCGTCATCGATTGTCAGGGAAACGATCTGTATCAGACAGCGCCTGCCGCATATCGGCGGAACGCATAATGTTCTATATAGAAGGGGAATATCGTTATAATGATATTCCCCTTTTGTGTTATGATGGATATTTACGTATGCTTTTATACATAGAAAATACCCCTGATTTGCCTAAGCTTCCCAAAGCGCTGTAAAGTCATTGAATTGTAATAATAATTAATGATTCTGTTATTGTATTTTAGGCAACTTCCGAATATACTAAAGCTAGAAAGAAACTCCTCCAAAGATACGATTGTGGAGAGTTAAAAAATTTTATCCCATTTTTCTGCAATCGCCGTATATCTTTTCTGGGTTTCCTTGGAACCGTTTCTCCGCGGATATTTACCGCATTCTTACATTCTCAAATTGATGGAGGTGTTGATCATGAAAAAAAATCTATCTCTTATTCTTTCACTTCTGCTCGTCCTGACTCTCTGCCTGGGTGGATGTAATCCCTCAGAGCCTGATGAGTCTTCTATGCGGGAAGAAAGTTCCGTACTGGAAGAACCTTCTCAGACGGAGGAAAGTTCTGTGCCAGAAGAGCCCTCACAACCAGAAGAGAGTTCCGTACCAGAGGAGCCTTCGCAACCGGAGGAGAGTTCCGTGCCAGAGGAGCCTTCGCAACCGGAGGAGAGTTCTGTGCCAGAGGAGCCTTCGCAACCGGAGGAGAGTTCTGCGTCCGAAGAATCTTCGCAACCAGAAGAGATTTCTATGCCAGAAGATCCTTCTCTCTTGGTAGAGCGTCCCGCCTCTCCTTCTGCTGGCGACACGGAGGAGATGCTTGCCGCTTTCCGCGATGTTGTTGCTTCCCTTGAAGAAGAACACGGAAAGACAACGGGAAAGGCAGATGGCCTCTGCTTTGTCAAGCTCATCGATCTAGATCGTGATGGTGTGGATGAGCTCTTCTGTGCTTGGGAAGTCGCTCAGTATAACTTCTATATGACCGAAATCTACCAATGGATTGATCATGAGGCTGTTTTACTTCATCAGGAGACCAGCCTTAATCTTGGCACCAGTGTTCAGCCTAGTGTTCGCTTCTATATTGGGGATGACACGGTTTATATTCCATATGGTCATGAAAACTATTATGAGTATAGATCTTTGATTGATCAGAAGGTCGAAACTGCTTTTACCTTATATCAACCTTATGATCCAGATCAACCAAATAAAATTAATGGAATCCCTTATGCTACTTTCGATGAATATACACAGGCTCTGGATAATCTATTAAGTGGTATGGAAACGGTGAATTATTACTTCATCGATATTACCTATCCCTATGCTGATGAGTTTCCTCCTGTCATTATTGAAGTATTCTGACAGGAAACGCCGAGGAGGTACTGATTATGAGAAAAAAACTATCGCTTATCCTTTCGATTCTGCTTGTCCTGACTCTCTGCCTGGGTGGATGTAAGCCCTCAGAGCCTGATGAGTCCAGCATCTCTCTCGAAGAAAGCTCTATACCTGAAGAGAGTTCTGCGCCGGAAGAGTCCTCTCAGCCAGAAGAAAGTTCCGTTCCGGATGAGTCCTCTCAGCCGGAAGAAAGCTCCGTTCCGGAGAAATCTTCTCTACCAGAGGAGAGTTCCGTTCCTGAGGAGTCTTCTCAACCAGAAGAGAGTTCTGTGCCTGAAGAATCTTCTCAACCGGAAGAGTCGTCCCAGCCGGAGGAGAGTTCTGTTCCCGAAGATCCTTCCCTCTCCGTAGAACGTCCCGCCTCTCCTTCGACTGGCGATACAGAAGAGATGCTGGCCGCTTTCCGTGATATTGTTGCCTCTCTTGAAGAAGAACATGGCAAGACAACTGGTAAGGCAGATGGTCTCTGCTTTGTCAAGCTCATCGATCTGGATCGTGATGGCGTGGATGAGCTCTTCTGTGCTTGGGAGGTAGACCAATACTGTTCCTATATGACCGAAATCTACCAATGGATTGATAATGAGGTTGTTTTACTTCATCAGGAGCCCAGTTATAATATTGGTACCAGTATCCAGCCTTGTGTATGTTTCTACATCGGAGAAGATACGGTTTACATTCCATATGGCAGCGAGAATTATTATGAGTATAAATCTTTGATCAATCATAAGATTGAAACTGCTTTTACAACATATTATTCTCAGGGTTATCCACTTTCCCCTGATGCTGGCCCCCACGAAATCAATGGAACCCCTTATCTTACCTATGATGAATATGCGCAAGCCATAAATGATTTAATTGGGGATATGGAAAGAGTTTATTATGAATTTATCGATATTGATAACGATCTCTTTCCTGATGAGCATTCCCCTGTCATCATTGAAGTATTCTGACAGAAATCACCAAGGAGGTGTTGATCATGAGAAAAAGTTTATCTTTCATCCTTTCGATTCTGCTCGTCCTGACCATCTGCCTGGGTGGATGTAATCCATCAGAACCAGATGAGTCTTCTACACGAGAAGAAAGTTCCGTACTGGAAGAATCTTCTCAAACGGAGGAAAGTTCTGTGCCCGAAGAGCTCTCACAACCAGAAGAGAATTCCGTGCCCGATGAATCTTCTCAGCCCGAAGAAAGTTCTGTGCCAGAAGAGCCCTCACAGCCAGAAGAGAGTTCTATGCCGGAAGAGTCCTCTCAACCGGAAGAGAGTTCTACGTCCGAAGAATCTGCGTCTGAGGAATCCCTAGAAACAATAGAAGGCGTCTACCTTGAAATCATTAATGACTTGATTCATGAATATGGAGAGGGTACAATTGCAAGTCAGTCTGATCCATATCCTCAAGAAGCTCTTACGGGCCTTGTTGTTGCAAAGCTGATTGATTTTGATCAAGATGGACAACCAGAATTGTTCTGCAGTTATAGAAGTATGGACGATGCCTTTGCCCCCATTGCTCACCAAACAGTTTATGGAGTAAAAAATGGTTCTGTCCAAATCCTGTTTCACGAAGATGCTGGTTCTAAAGGAGGTGCGAATCCAGGCTCTACCATTCAAATTCATAACGATGGTACTCCTTACATTTTTCGTTATGATGGATCCGTCGTCGATTATCTAACCCTGCAGGATGATGAATTTATCTTGGCTCATCAGATAAATTATGACTCCTCTTCTTGGGATGACACACAGATGACATCTCAAGAACTCTCTGAATATCTCAATGAATTTTGGATGGATTCATCCACTCCTGTTTCTGTATGGTATCTGAACCCTGATGCTACAGACTTCTCTCAGATACTTCTAGATACGCAAGCTACTATACAATCCCTGCAGAAAATGGCAAATGCGTAATATGGTGTTTTATAGCAAACAGGTGGTTTCGCAAAAATCACCTGTTTGTTTATAACGTTCCTTTTAAGCAACCTGCAGCATGTCTTTCCAGGTTGCAATACCAATAATTCCATCGGCTACCAAGCCATGATCCTGCTGATACTGAATCGTTGCATTGACACTTTCCGTCCAGAAATCTCCATCAATACCGAAGTTAGGCAGAGAATATCCATACGCTACCAGCATGGTCTGTGCAAATGTTGCCAAGGGTCCCATTGTCCCTTTTTCGACCTCTGCATACACCGCTACAGATGCTGTTTCACTACCCCAGATGCCATCTACCGTAATCTGGGCTACTCCTGCGTCGCAGACGGCCTGCTGAAACATTCGAATATAATCCCGACATCCGGATACTGGAATCTTAATCTCCTGTCCAACATAGATTGTATCTGGATCCGAGATGCTATTAAATGCCGCGACTTCTGCGACCATCAGACCATAGGAAACAGCGATTCTTCCCAACGAATCCCCACTTTTTACGATATACGTGGTATAACTCTGACTGCTTCCGGTGGGAATATAAAGGACTTGCCCCACATAAATCAGATTTACATCACTGATTCCATTGTAATCTGCAATAGCCTGCGCCGTTGTACCATATCTGGCCGCAATGTCATCCAGTGTATCTCCTTCCTGGACGATATAAGTGATTACATCGGGATCCTCGGGCTCTTCCGGGTCCGTTACTTCTGTATTAGGGATGTAGAAAACATCACCCGTTTGAATATTATTAGGGTTACTAATATGGTTTTGATTTATAATCCACTCCACAGGTACATTATACCTCGCGGCAATTCCATTAAGTGTATCAGAGGATTCTACCATATGCCAAGTTCCATGCGCATCTGAATCAAATAAAGGGTACCCATATCCAGAAACTTGATAATATCTATTTCTTTTTTCCGCTTTAACTTTACTATCGTTATTTCCTTCTATTGTAAAAATATAATTGTTATCGTATCCAATGACGATTCCTGTATGTCCCCATCCAAATACAACTTGTGCTCCTACTTTTGGAGTTGAGCCCCATCTTCCATTTCGACTATACAAACTCTCAAGATAGGCACATCCTGCCCGTAAAGAAGAGTAGGGATCTTGATTGAACAACATCTGTACCGCTTTATTAAAACCAAATGTCTTTACATAACACCAGTCATGAAAAATTGTACACCAATCAGCACCATTCTTTTTCGTATTAAACCATTCTGTCCATCCTGGTTTGTTATCAAAGTCATTCGCATATTTAGTCCATTGTCCGGTACTCGTTGAAATTTCAGTATATCCAAGTTCTCCAACTGCTGTCTGAATCAGTCTATCAATTTGTGTCATATTCTTCATTCTCCTTTTCTCATCGTATTTTATTCCTGTACCTCCGGCAGACCGGCTATACTCGTCAACATGGATAACAATCCCGCGAGTAATGCCGTGCTGCCTACCATGATCCAATCTACTTCATTCAACACGACTGCGGTTCCAATCGTTGCCAATGCTGTCTGCGCAATCGTTTTGATGGCACGAACAGATGCAGCGCAGAACCAACGGCTCCATTTGGAACGCTCCTTCATTTTCATCACTCCCTTTCATAAGTTGATTCCAAATTGCATCAGGATGTAGGTGAGAAGTGCCCCTACGAGCGCCGTTATGACATAGCGCGATACGCTGCGCCACTTCTCCCCATCCCGACCTTCTAGCCGTTTTAGACGATTTCCCTGTTCGACTTGCTCCGACGCCATTCTCTCCATACTCACAGCTAATTTCTCGACAGATATTGTCAACGCTGATGTTTGACGCACGGTCTCTTCCAACAGATTCAGCCGGTGATTCTGACGTCTATCCTCTGCCTCAATGCGCCGTACAAACTCGTCATGTTCTGCACGGCCAATATAATCCTCCATAATCCCTTCACCTCCTATCGGTTCGGTGGATCCAATCACCAGCAAGCCTGTATTTATACATTGGGCCTGAGCGCTCTACCGCTGGCAATTCTTTCTAAATGTCTCTTGACAGAGGCTAAGATTCCTTATATAATTTGGATTAGATCTTAGCTATTCAGGAAGCCGTTATATACGGTGTAGTATAGCTTCGATTTCTTAGCTACTAGCATAGTATAGCAAAGTTTTCTGTGTTTGTCAATCTTTTTTGACAAAGTTTTTTTAGTTATTTTACGAAAGGAACCTGAGATATGTATGAGATATTCGAAAAACTGCTGAAAGAACGAGGGATCACCGCCTATCGCGTGGCTCAGGAAACAGGAGTGACGACTTCCACACTGACCAGTTGGAAACAGGGCAAATATGTTCCTAAAATGGATAAATTAAGAAAAATCGCCGATTATCTTCAGGTTTCAGTGGAATACCTGATGACAGGGGAAGAGTCTGCAAAAGATGCTACATCGCCTCAGCTAACACCTTCTGAAGAGCATGATATCGCCAAAAGAATGGCTATTTTAATTGGTGAACTGAATCAGCGCAATGAAGCTCTTATGTTTAATGGCGAACCGTTGGATGACGAATCTCGAGAGCTTCTTCGAGAAAGTCTGGAAAATAGTCTTCGGATCGGTAAGCTCTTGGCTAAGAAAAAATACACTCCTCGTAAATATCAAACACCTAAGGGAAGTGATACGGATGAAAGAGCAGATTAAAAAACTGGTTCTGTCTCTCGTTTCTCAATACCATACGCAAGATCCAGTTGAACTGGCAGAATCTTTGAATATTCTTGTTCTTCTCGAAGATCTCGGCCAGATAGGCGGATACTATAATACTGCCTATCGTCAGAAAATGATTCATATCAATCATCGCCTATCAGATCCCATGCGCAAGTTCACAGCTGCGCATGAGTTGGGCCACGCTATACTTCATCCGCATATGAACACAACCTTTCTGCAAACCAATACCTATTTTTCTGTGGATGCATTTGAACGTCAGGCCAATACATTTGCGGCTTATCTTTTGATCTCTGATGAAGATCTTCGTGAAAATGCGCATCTGACTCAGGAACAGTATGCGAAGCTACTGGGTTATCCCCAGCCATTGATCGTATTGCGGTTATCATTATGATAGTCCACCATCTACCCGAAAGCAGAATGCAAACCATAATAGCCTCACTTCCGGAATTTAATCCGGTGGTGAGGCATTTCTGTGACTAACAGACCATATCTCCTTCCTGATAAATAAAAAAGCCCGGATTTCTCCAAGCAAAGAAAAAAAGCCGATTTCTCGGCTCATAGTAGTTTAGCATAATTAGAAAATCTGGTTTAGCGGTCTAGCCGCATCCAGGCCACCATATATGATTTCTTTCTCCATTCCATTTTCTCATTAGTCTGCATCCGATGTAACATTTTCCGTGCCAGACTAATGGGAAATCGCCCTGTTTTCTCATTAGTCTACACACGATGTAACATTTATCGTGCCAGACTAATGGGAAATCGCCCTGTTTTCTCATTAGTCTGCATCCGATGTAACATTTTCCGTGCCAGACTAATGGGAAATCGCCCTGTTTTCTCATTAGTCAACATTGGATGTAACATTTCCCGTGCCCGACCAATGGGAAATCGCCCTGTTTTCTCATTAGTCAACATTGGATGTAACATTTCCCGTGCCCAAACTAATGCGAAAACTGCCCATACTCATCAACGCGCAGCGCTGTAAAACAACTCCACTCTTTGCCTATAGTCTATGCGGTCCATCTCCGATAGAGACGCTGTAGAAATCGGCTGCGTAGCCGATCTGCTCCAGATACGTGGTGCCGACTGCCCGCATGAATTCATCCACACACTCTTCCCGTACCAGGCTGATCGTACATCCGCCAAAACCAGCGCCCGTCATGCGAGATCCCAATACGCCGGGTTGTTTCCAGGCAGTTTCTACCAGCGTATCCAATTCCTTACCCGTCACTTCATAATCATCACGTAAGGATCTATGGGAAGCATTCATTAGCCTTCCAAACTGTTCCAGATCTCCCTGCTGTAAGGCGGACACGGCCTGGATCGTTCTCTGATTCTCTGTCACTGCATGTCTAGCCCGGCGGCGCTGCACAGGATCTGCAATGTTTTCCGCAAGCGCTTCAAACTCTTCTGTGGTCAGATCTCCTAGGCTTTGAATCGGCTTTACTTTCTGGATCTGCGCGAGCGCTGCCTCGCACTCGCTGCGCCGTTCATTATACTTAGAATCGGCCAGTCCCCGTTTTTTATTGCTGCAAGCAATGACCAGACGCATTCCCTGTAAAGATAAGGGTACATATGTATACGACAGATCTGCCGTATCCAGGAAAATCGCGTGATCCTTCTTTCCCATCGCGATCGCAAACTGATCCATGATTCCGCAGTTAACGCCATTAAACTCGTTCTCTGCCTTTTGCATCAGTTTGGCCAGGGTAACGCCATCCATCTCCCAACCGAACTGATCTAATAAAATCTTACCCGTCAGCACTTCGATGCAGGCAGAAGAAGAAAGCCCCGCACTATTCGGCAGATTACCGTGATATAAGATGTCCAGGCCCTGCGGCAATGTGTAGCCAGCCTCTTGAAACGCCCAGACTACACCCTTGGGATAATTGCACCAGTCATCTTCTTTTTGATAACGCAGCGCCTCCAACGAGATCATCCTAGGAGGTTGATCCGGAAAATTCATAGAGAAAAGACGCAGATTCCTGTCCTTTCTGGGACATACCGCCGCCCAGGTTCCGATAGTCAACGCGCAAGGAAACACGTGTCCCCCATTATAATCGGTATGCTCTCCGATCAGATTCACACGTCCTGGAGCAAAGTAACAGGAGATCTCTCCACCCTCTCCCAGCGTTTTGATAAATTCTTCTTGTAATCTCTCAACTTCCATGCTTATGCAGCCTCCACATACGATGAGAAATCCGGAAAACTCATGGTGACAGGCTGCCCCGGATTATGATAAATAAGCTCCATCGTCATCTGCACCGTGATCGTCTCTCCCTCTACCGTCATGGAGAAAGGCATATCTAAGGTCAGCTCCGTAGCGTATCCGTCACGATTTAACTTCATGGTTCCCGTGACCTCCTCTACTGTGACGCCCTCCATACTTTCCCCATCCTGCAAAGAGGCCGTCTGATCGGTGACAAAATCCGTCATCTGTGAGCCATCTATTGTAAAATACAACGTGGTGACGTCATTTTCTGTCTCTGCCTTAAGTTCTTGTACTATCTCAAGATCTTCCCCTATAGAAAGATCCTCTGTATCCAGCATGGACATCGCGTCCTCCAGAGACGCTGCCGCTTTAATCTGCTGTCCCTGCGTATCCAGATACAGATATCCATCGGTATAATACACATTCGTAACTGCGCTGCCCTGACCCGGAATCTCCACACTACTCTCCATTAAGAACTCCTCGGCCGCCGTCTGGATATGACTGTCCATGACGATATTCATCGTCTCTCCCAGAGCCGACATAGACATATTCATATTCATCTCCATATCGACTTGCTCGAGCTTATTCATCTTATCTACCGCACCCTGATACAACTCCTTCGGATCTGTCTGCGAACATCCTGTGAAAGAAGACAGAAGAAGAATCCCTACACTGAGCAAAATGAACCATTTCTTTTTCATCGACACTTTCCCCCGATCTTTAAGTATTTTATGCCTCAACGCTATTGTACAATAAGAATAAAAAATATGCAAGAAAATATTTATGCCTGTACAAGATTCTCAACGGGACTCTCGAGAAAACATCGTGGAAAAGAAAGAATACTCTTAAACAAATCGCCATCAACCTCCAATACCAGCCTGCCATGCTGCAGCTGTGCCAGACTCTGCGCGATGGAAAGTCCCAGTCCGCTTCCTTCCGTAGAACGGGACACATCTCCCCGAACAAACCGGTTCATCAACTCTTCTGCTGGAATATTAAGAGGGTATTGCGATATATTGCGCTGAATCAGACGTACTTCTTTTTCATCTGTCTCCAGCGTTACATAAAAACGAGAACCCGGCATGGCATACTTACAAACATTGCTCATCAGATTATCCAGGATACGCCATAGAAGCCGCCCATCCGCCATGATAAAGACTTCCTCCTCTGGCTTTTGCAATACAGTAGTCAATTGACTTTTTTTCAGGCGTTCATCATATTCTCCTATGGCCTGTTCCAGCACCAATGCCAAATCCGTGGGCTTCGCATTGACGGCGATATTTCCCGTAGACGCTTTAGACGCTTCCACCAGATCCTCTGTCAGTTTTTTCAGCCTGGCGGACTGACGGTCCAAGACTTCGATATATTCCCGTGCTTTCTCATTCTGTATGTCTTCTTTTTTGAGCAGATCCACATAGTTTACGATCGACGTCAACGGCGTCTTAATGTCGTGAGATACATTGGTGATCAATTCTGTCTTGAATCTTTCACTCTTCATTTTCTGCTCTACCGCCTTGGAAATTCCTTGCCGAATGCTGTTTAAGTTCTCTCCGTGTTCTCGGAGCGTCGGAAACATATGCCTCGTATTGATTTTGTATTGCAGATTGCCTTTTGTGATTTCCTGTCCCGCCTCTTTCAGCCGACGCATCTGATATACCAAGAAAATCAGAAGCGCGGATACCGCACATTTTTCCAACAGAAAATAAAAAGTATAGGCCGTCTCGTTTCCCGAAAGCAGGCACATCATCCATTCACAAAATCCCCATACCAGTATCAGAACCGTCCATTTCCATACGAACGGAATACAATGAAAAAGCTGACGCAGTACGCGCAGAACTCGATATAATAGAGAATTTCTCCATAAAGTCCTAGATTTATATCTTGTCGCAACCGTTAAAAAAAGAGAAAGTACGTTCAGTACCATTGCTATATAGACGAGTGTCCCAAATACCAGTATAATAGGAATCGAATAGCTTTCGATCGTCATGCCGGCGCATACCATCAAAACAATAAACAGAATGATTTCCAAGCATAGCATAATCTCCAAAGGGATTCGATCCAGGCTGTTTCTTTCGATTCTCTCGCTGCCTTTCCGATGTCCTGCGCTGATCATCAGGAAAACCAAAATCAAAACCGCGAGCAGGATACTCACAAGTAAAACGATAATGACCGTATACCGATAATCGAACAATGTCATCAGCCAAACTTCACCCATGGCAAAGATCACATCCCATGTTGCCGTATACAGATCGAGATAATAGGCCATATATGTGAGAATTGCACTAATAAGAGCAATACAGCACATCAATACAAAAATCACGATACCCGTGATTTTTGCCGCCAAACAGTGTGTCAGCTGGTTCATTAAACCGCTCCTTCCATCTTATACCCTTGTCCCCAAACAACTTTAAGATACTGCGGTTCCGCCGGATTAATCTCCAATTTCTCCCGCAAATGACGTATATGCACAGCTACTGTGTTTTCCGCCCCATAAGGGGTATCCTTCCATACTCTGGCATAAATCTCACGCGGTGAAAATACCTGTCCCGGATGCTCCATCAAAAACCGAAGGATATCGTATTCCCGCGGTGTGAGACTGACCGGCTCATCGTTCAGCGTGACTTTCTTGGTCTTATCATCCATTACGATGGGCCCAATCTGAAGGCGGCTTTCCTGCATAGTACCACCTCCGAGCTGCATATAACGCCGAAGCTGCGAACGCACCCGCGCTAAAAGTTCTATCGGATTGAAAGGTTTTGTGATATAGTCATCCGCTCCTACATTTAATCCCAGCACTTTATCCGTATCTTCGCTTTTCGCCGTAAGCAGGATTACAGGCACATTGGAAGACTGCCGCATCTGGGCCATTGCAGAAATTCCATCCATTACAGGCATCATGATATCCATCAATACGAGATGAATATCATGTGTTTCCAGCACTTTCAATGCTTCCTGTCCATTTTTTGCTTCATATACCTGATATCCTTCTGCCTCTAAGTAGATTCTTAATGCATTTACGATATCTTTTTCATCGTCGCAAACCAAAATGTGATATGTCAATTCGCTTTCCCTCCTTTAATTCATGTTGTAATCTCTGATTCTGAACCATTCAGCAACATTCTTACCCATGTATGAATCCACTGATCATCTCCAGGCGTCGAAAGAATATACTCGGTCTGATACGCCTCATCTGTTACAATACAGTCTACTTTCAGACTCTTGAGTTTTCGAATCTCCTCTTCCTGATTGACAGTCCACACATACAATGGCTTTCCTAAAGATCGCAGTACACTGACGAGTTTCGGAGTGACAAAGGATGCTTCCACACTGTAAATGTCCACTGCGTCCAACGTATAAAGTTTACCATATGCAATAAAAGTTATCAACTGTGTTGTGATTTCCGGATTGATTTCTTTACTCTTCTTCAGCACATCATAGTTCATGGATGCCAGAATACACTGTTCCATCATATCCTTTTCCTCAATCATCTTCACCACCTGTTCTATCAGCCCCTGTTCATGCCCGTTCAATTTTATTTCGATTACCAAATGAAACCAGGGAACAGCCTTCACATAATCCAAAACCTCTTCTAACGTGCTGATCGGTGTATCCGTCCACTCCTCCCCGCAGTATGCTCCCATATCGTACGTAAGGGCTTCTTCATAATCCACCTCCCACACGTTCCGGTCCATACCCGCGATTCGTTTGAAATTGCTGTCATGCATCAGAACAATGGTCCCATCTTTCAATTGTTGCACGTCGATTTCTGCTGACGCGATCACATTTTCCGAGATCAGACGACGAAGACTCGCTAGATTATTCTCCGGGAACCCTTTCACACTGCCTCTATGCGCGCATACTGAAGTCGTTTGGATCCATTGTCCGCTGGCTCCGGAAAAGTAGGCACAAAAACCTACCAAAGTGACAATGGCTCCCAGACGAATCCAATATCCATGATGGCTGCGTTTTACCTGTACAGGCTCATAAGAAACAGTTATCGCCGGATTCTTTTTCTGCCGTATATAATACCAGGCCGCGGAGATCCACGCGTATCTTGCCAATACCTGTACGCCATCTGTAAGAACGATTTTCCATTTCCCTACCAGATCATACCAGCTCCAGAAAATAGATGTTTCATACGCCTGTCCACAGAAAAGTTTAACACACAAAATGGATATAAAAAGAAACAAAAAATATATGATATAACCAATTCCCAGTAAAAACAGACTCCACGCGAAGTATACAAATATGATCCGTATCATCCGGTGTTTCACCATGAGATGGCTTCGCAGGCAGGCCTCTCGAAAATTCTTGCCTCGCAGTGTATATTCATGAATGCTGAAAATCCACCGGAAACAGATGATCGCCGCCAGAATCCCTAATAGAGTGTATAAAATGCGGGAAATGCTCATAGATGTGATATATTCTGAAACAAATTCAGGAACCCGCATAAAAGAAAATAAACTGGAGACCAGTGTCAGATTTGTCAAAGGAATAACCAGAGCTACAAAAAACAATAGACAGAGGTTGTTCGGAGTACCAATACGAAGCGCCTGCTTCCAGGAACGCCGCAATAACTCTAGAATCGTAACTTTTTCTTTATTTCGCGCCGCGTCAAAGTAATGGATAATGACTGTCATCTCTATGAACTCATAGAAGACCATGATAAGTCCCAATACAAGAAAAAGCAAAATACACCAGG
>CALBGL010000042.1 GCA_937892735.1 uncultured Clostridia bacterium
AGAGACCGATCCCCATCCTCTTCCGTGATTCGCCCTTCATCCAAAGCCGCCTGCAGATGCAGATAGACAATGCCGCAGTTGACGTCGCAACCTGCCTTAAGTGCCATAGCCGCAGATTCCGGCGCAGTAGCTGTCACATGATGATGCGTATGGAAATCCATGATCGCCCAGCAGTCTGACACCACATGTCCCTGAAATCCCCACGTATCCCGCAGGATCTTCTGTAAAAGCGTCGGACTGCCGCAGCAAGGTTCTCCATTCGTTCTATTATAGGCGCCCATCACCGCCTCCACATGACCTTCCTTCACACAGGCCTCAAACGCAGGCAAATAGGTTTCCCACAGATCCTTCTGACTGACCTGCGCGTCAAACTCATGGCGAATTCCCTCCGGACCGCTATGTACTGCATAGTGTTTCGCGCAGGCCGCCGCCTTCAAATACTTGGGATCGTCTCCCTGCAATCCCTTCACAAAGGCCACACCCAGCCGAGAAGTCAGATACGGATCTTCCCCATAGGTCTCGTGGCCTCTTCCCCAGCGTGGATCCCGGAAAATATTCACATTGGGCGACCAGAATGTCAGCCCCTTATAGATGCCCCGATCCCCTTCTTCTGAATACGCCTTGTACTTGGCTCGTCCCTCTGTGGCTATGATATCGGCGATCTCATACAGTTCCTGATCATCAAACATAGCAGCCAATCCGATGGCCTGCGGAAACATCGTTGCCGTCCCTGCCCGGGCCACTCCATGCAGCGCCTCATTCCACCAGTTATAAGCCGGAATCCCCAAGCGTTCAATCGGCTGCGACTGATAGGTCATCTGACTCAGTTTCTCTTCCAGTGTCATATGGCTTAACAGGTCTTTTGCCCTTTCCTCAAAGGATAAGGATTCATCACTATATTTTTCCATTTTCATCCCCCCATTGATCTTAAAAAAATCCCGAAAGGCAAAACCTTTCGGGATTCGTGGGAATAACTGGGCTCGAACCAGCGACCTCCACGATGTCAACGTGGCACTCTAACCAACTGAGCTATATTCCCAAAAGCAAACTGACCACATTATACACGATTTCTTCTGGTTTGTAAAGCCCTTTTTTATAATAAATATTCCAGCTGGCAATCGTAGGGTTCCGCCAAAGCATGTTTCTCCTGAACTTCTATCGCATCCACACACCCAAGTCCCCGATAAAAAGCCTGCGTCTCCGCTGCAGAATGCGACGAAATATAGAGTTTCTCCGCTCCCTGCTCTCTGGCCCAATTCGCCGCGATCTGAAAAAGCTCTCTGCCGATTCCCTTTCTCCGCATATCCTGCGATACGTGAAGACTCGTAAGATCCCGGTAATGGTTTCGGCTCCCTATGGACTCCTTCTCCACGGACACAAACCCCTTCAGCTTCCCTTCTTCTGTGAAAGCGCCGCACACCAGTCCTCCGGCATCTGCGGTATTCTGAAGACACCGAACCAGGAACTGATAATCCGCCTCGCTCCAGTCATCCACGAAGGGATCCGGCTTTAGCGTCCATTCACCCGCCTCTTTACGCCAGCATATGTTGACGTCCTGACGCCTTTTAAAATCTCGAAATAGATCCCGTGACACATTTACAATCCTTTGATATCTCATACTATCCCTTTAAAATGTAATCTCCTGAAAAACATCTCCAATGTTTTCGTGCAGCACCAGATCGGCCTCCTGATCCCATGGCGTACGATCCCGGTTCACCAAGACCAGATGCTTTCCCTGAAAATACGTTAAGAGCCCCGCCGCCGGGTACACGTTAAGCGATGTACCGCCTACGATCATCAGATCGGCTGCTCGTATGGCTTCCACACTCTGAGTCAACAGTTCCGAATCCAACCCTTCTTCATATAAGACCACGTCCGGCTTAATCTGACCGCCGCAGACAGGACATCTCGGCACGCCCGTTGTCTCCGTGATGATGGACACATCATATTTCTTCCCGCACCGCATACAAGTATTTCTCAACACGGAGCCATGCAGCTCATATACCGTTCTAGACTCTGCCTTTTGATGTAATCCGTCTATATTCTGCGTGATGACAGCTGCCAAGTTGCCGCGTCGTTCCCATTCCGCCAAGGCTCTGTGCGCCGGATTGGGCTGCGCCTCGGGATATATCAGGTTCTCCCGATAATACGCATAGAAAACCTCTGGCCGCTCCAGGAAAAAATGATGAGACAAGATCTCTTCCGGATCAGCCCCATACTGATTCCGCGCTCTATAGATTCCGTTCTCCGAGCGAAAATCTGGAATTCCGCTTTCTGTAGATACGCCGGCACCTCCGAAAAAAACTGCTTTTTTACTTTCTGTCAACCATTCTTTCAGACACTGTCTTGCTTCCATCCTCTCATCTCCTATTCTGTCTGAGTACATGCAGGATCCGCATAAAATAGTCCGGCAGTGGAATCTCAAAATGCTTGTACTCCCCCGTAATCGGATGCTCGAATCCCAGTACTTTAGCAACGAGGATCTGTCCTGTCAAGTCCTCCTGAGAGATTCCTCGCAGGAGCGACTTATCCTGACCGCTCAATCCACTAGGCCCGTATAGGGGATCCCCCAGCAATGGATGTCCCATACTTTTCATATGTACTCGGATCTGATGCGTGCGCCCGGTCTCTAAGCGCGCTTCTACATACGTAAAACCGCCAAACCTCTCTAAGACGTGCCAATGCGTAACGGCCCGCCTGCCATCCGGACGAATCGCCATCTTTTTCCGATCCTGCTCTGAGCGTCCCAAAGGCGCACGGATCGTCCCCTCTTCTTCCTTTGGATTCCCATATACAATCGCATGATACACCCGTTCGATGTCGTGTACTTTCAAGCGATCCGCCATTCCCTGATGCGCTCTGTCCGTCTTGCAAACAACCAGAAGCCCCGCCGTATCTTTATCAATACGATGTACAATCCCGGGCCGCGCCACACCATTGATCCCGGATAAAGCGCCTGCAAAATGATACAGAAGGCCATTCACCAGCGTACCGCTGTAATGTCCGGGAGCCGGATGCACCACCATCCCCCGCGGTTTATTCACCACCAGCAAATCCTCATCCTCATACACAATCTCCAGCGGTATATTTTCGGGCCGGATATCCAGTGGTTCCGGCGGAGGCAGCGTGATCATCAGATGATCTCCTTCCACCACCTTTTCACTATTTTTCGCCGTCTGTCCATTTCTTGTGATATTCCCCTGGGATAATAGCTTCTGAATTCTGGATCTGGACAATTCCGGCAGCTCTCCCGATAAAAATTTATCCAGACGACTGCCTGCTTCTTCTTTCTCTACCCGAATATTGAGTATCTCATCCATCCAGCGATTCTTCTTTCTGCTCATGCCCCATCAATGGATCCAGCAGATGAGGCCGAAATACCAATATGAGAAATACCAAAATTCCACCCACAACCACAAAACAATCCGCCAGATTAAAGACGGGGAATCGGAACCAGTAAAATTCAAACATGTCCACCACAAAACCGCGGAAAATCCGATCGATTTGATTTCCGGCGGCTCCCGCCAAAATCAATGTATAACATACATGAAGCAGCCAGTATTGTTTCCCTCCCGGTACTTTATGATAGAGATATAAAAGCGCCGCCGTGACTGCAATGGATATCACTGTTAAAAGCACTGTCTGTCCCTGCAGAATTCCAAAAGCAGCCCCTCGATTCTCCACATAGGTAAAGCGAAAGACTCCCGGAATCAAATCGATTACGGTCCCATCCGCTAGTGTTTCGAGAGCCCACCATTTCACCAGTTGATCTGCTCCTACCAAAATCAATGCCGCCAGAAGCAGCATGAAATATCGTTTCTTCATTTCTTATATCCTCTTCATGCCATTATCCGAAACGTTCTGCCCGAACCTGAATGCGTCCGGACTTAGATGTACCGGTCATTCCCTTCAGCTTCAGCCGTCCTTTTCCACGCACTGTCAGTAATGCCCCTTCCCCCACCATCTGATCCGTCTTACCACACAGATGATGATCGATCTGCACTCTGCCTGCTCGAATCAGATCGGCCGCCTCCCCTCGTCCCATACCAAAGCCACGGCTCAAAACTGCATCTAACCGAAGGGAGGCCACGCTGATTACCAGCTCTTTTCCATGCGGCATCACATCTTCCAGGCTCCCGTCGTACCGCTGAACATCCACCGGAACATGGCCCACCTCTCGCAGATTTTCCATAAGAAAGCCAGCCATCTCCTCACAGACGAAGATAAGTGCCCCTTTTTCCCGCACCAGAATATCGCCTGTCTTTTTCCTGTCAATCCCACATCCAAGAATAGAGCCCAAGTAATCTCGATGCTGCGGTGGCTTTCTGACGAACTGCGCACCCCGTGGACGAATTTCCAGACAACAAATCGGAAAGGTCGTCTCTTCCTCATAGAAAAACGGGGGACAAAAGGAAGCCATTCTTCTCTCAGCCCCCTCGTATCCTCCGTTATATTCTACTCTTACAGATACATGCTTTTCTAAATCATACAGCAGCTCCTGCTGGGCTGTATCCAAAAAGTCCGAATACATAGGAATACTATACGCTTCCGCCTGTCTTACCAGATCCATTAAATGGCTTCTCAGCCATTTCTCCTCTCCCTGCGCCACCTTACTGCTCCGTCCCCCAAGGGAAAACCAGGCCACCCTCGTTCTGCAGGGTTTTACGGAAATCGATACTTGCCGCAATATCCACATTCCCTGGCGCAATCATATAAATCTTATCCGCGATTCGCTGGATATTTCCATTCAGTGCATAACAGGAGCCGCACAGGAAATCCGTGATACGCTGCGCAATTGGCTGCTCTACAAATTCCAGATTAATCACAACCGGCTTATTATTTCGAATATCATCGGAAATGTTCTTTGCCTCCTCGAAAGATTCCGGGCTGGCCACAACGACTTCCATCTGCACATTCGCATGCAGATTCACCACTTTCGGATTGGCGGCTGCTCGTTCCGGCTGCCGGTAAGATTCCCGATATGCCGAAGAAGCGCTTCGGCTCGCAGACCGATGTGGACGATATGGCGCCTGCTGCGCGGGTTCTTCTTCCTCCGACTCTTCCTGTCTGAAATGGATCTCACTCCTGGGAACCGCAGTCCGTTCCGCAGAGTACACAGCGCTTCTGGGCTCTTCGTAGGTCTCGTTATCCTCCTCTTCCTCCTGGGCCGGTGCCCATCCAATCTTCTCTAATAAATGGTCAAACTTTCCCATAATCTCTTATCCTTTCTCTGTTCCAGCCTTATTTCAGGCTGTCGTATACTGCCGGACCCCAAACAGCGCGGTCCCGATTCGAACTAAGGTTGCGCCTTCCTCAATCGCCACCTGATAGTCATTGGTCATCCCCATGGATAACACATTCATTTCTATATTATGAAACGGATTGCTCTTATTGTCAATAAAAAGTTGTCGCAAGGTACGAAAAACCGGACGATTCTCTTCTGGATTCTCTACGAACGGCGCAATCGTCATGAGCCCCTCGACTCGCAGATGGGTGAGGACACTCATCTGCTCCAGCATGTCAGGCAATTCCTCCACGGAAATCCCAAATTTACTTTCTTCACCTGCCACATTGATTTCAATCAATACCTTAGGGTACAGTCCGAGTTCTCCCCCAATTCGGTCGATATCCCGAGCCAGACGCAGACTGTCTACCGAATGAATCAGTTCTACCTTATCTAACACCTGACGCACCTTGTTCCGCTGCAAATGTCCAATCATATGAAAGTGGACTCTGTCTCCAAAATGCTGTTTCTTCTCCGCGATTTCCTGTGCATGATTTTCTCCCGCCATTCGCATTCCCAGTTGATATGCCATTTCCAATACTTCCATCGGCTGCGTCTTGGTCACCGGAAGAAGTGTAATCTCCTCCGGGCAGCGCCCTGCGCGTTTTGCGGCTTCTTCTATATTCTTTCTGACTTGCAGAAATCGTTGCTCGTACACCTCAAGCTGCTCCACTTTCTTCTTCTCCTTCCCGTGAAAGATCCTTCGCCGTCTTATAGTCTGCCAACGCGTCCTCTGGATCTCCCATATTCTCTCTTGTTTCTCCCCGCAGCATATACGCCGCAGCTAGATTCGGCTTTAACAGGATTGCCTGCGTAAAATCAGCCTCTGCCTGCTCATATTGACCGAGCGCCATATAGCAACTTCCTCGATTCAGATATCCCGCGTAGTCCTCCTGCTCCAGGAGTGCTATCGAGTAATTGGCAATGGCCTGTTCGTATTCACTCCGTGCATAATATAAGTCTCCCAGCAGCGCATATCCGGCCAGGAATCCATCCTGCATTCCGATTGCCTGTACACAGTCCTTCTGTGCCTGATCATAATCGCCTGCCAGAATGCAAATCTGCGCTCTTTGCAAATAGAATCGCGGATTCTCTCCCTCTATAGCAATCGCCTGATCCAGTGCATTTCTTGCTCGTTCCAGTTCGCCCGCCGTCAAATACGCATTTCCTAATAATGCAAGATACACCGCATTACTGCCTGGTTCTAATGTCTCTGCTCGTTCCAAATCTGTCTCTGCCTGCTCATATTGTCCTAGACAGGCATAGGCCGCACTCCGCTGTCCATAGGCATCCGCATACTCGGAATTCAGAGAAATGGCCTGCGATAGCGCTTCTATACTTTCTTCATACTGGTTCAGATAGTATCTCGCAAGTCCCAGGTTATACCAATAAACCGCATTATCGCCGCCCTGTTCTACGGCTTTCTCCAGATCTTCCTGCGCCAGTTTATACTTCCCCTGTTCCAACAGAATTGCGCCTCTGCCATTATATACCTCGCCGTTATCCGGACTCAATTCTGCCAGACGATCATATTTCTGCAAGGCCTGCTGCCAATCGCCTTCCTCTGCTGCCTGCCGCGCCTCCTGCAAGAGTTTATACGGATCCACTGGCGAAGAGGTACAACCATTCAGAAATACAGCATATAATACCAATCCTAACAGAAACTGCCTTATTCTCCTCATCGGCTCCTCTTTTCCCATCGGTTATGGAATCAAAATCTGATCATACAGCTTAACCCCTCCCACAATTGCATACCGATCTGTTTCATATAAGATTTCTACAACCTGAAGCTGCTGATATCCTCCATTCACCGTATACACATAGGATAAGGTTTCTTGCTCTCCTAATGACATCACCTGATCTGTCCCGCTCTGAATCATCAGAGCACCCTCGGTTAAACCTTCTGGCATCTCAAAATAAACATACCCCGTCTCGTTTTCTCCTCCGGCACGAGTATATACGACTTCAATCGGAAACAGCACGTCCCCTTCTTCCTGTCGGATCATCAGACAATCTTGTCCTAAACTATCATATACATAGTCCTGAGGAACACGGTAATAGGGCTGCTGCAGAATGCACTCCTTCGGAACCTGTATTCCTTCCTCTCCCGAAAAACGAAATTCCAGATTCACCAGCCGTCGATTTGCATATCGACTCAAATAATCCGAGATTTTCAAGACAATCTTATACTGTTCTCCCTGCTGTTCCTTGCCAAGCACTTCTCCTGTAAGCGAATTTCCTTCGATATAGAAACGGCAATTACTCCCTTCTTCGAAGTTTTCCGTCTGCGCCGCATCCGCAAAAAAAGTGATCTGCCAATCCTGTCCCGTGACCAAGCGATACAGCGGATCTCCTTCCTCAATCGTCTGCAGATTCAGCGTAATGGCCTCGTACTCACTCTGATAATTGCTTATGAAATCCTGCGTCACCTGCTCCCAAGTCCATCCTTCATAATTATCATATGTATAGGAGATCATGCCTGCTTCAGGTATTGTGATATTCGCGCTCTGTTCATTCATCTGATCTTCATAGATCCCCTGTTCTTCCAACATCGCATTGATCTTCTCATTCTGCAAGATCGCCAGAAGACTCTGCCGCTGATCCATCGTTGTTTGCACATTATTTTTCATGGAATAGAGCGCATCGTAATGATTGGCTGTCTTTCCCCGCACATAGGCTGCAATCTGCTCTCCAATCTGCGTATCTAACTGCTGGAAATCCTCTGCATATTCGCTGGCTGCCGCCTCGTTGAGCAACTGCTCATATAGATCGTCCATCTTTTGCTCCAAAAGATCCCCATAATAATTATTTCGCAAGGAACAAATCATGGTCCCCTCGGAAAGATGCCGATTCCCTGGATAATAATACTCCACCACACCGCTCTGCGATGCTCGAATGAGCTGTTCCTCTCTCGTGATCACACCTGTAAAGGATGCCACCTCTTCCAGATCTCCGCTCTGTGCCACCACATAATTCATCTTGCTGGTTTGTGCCAAAAAGAAAGACTGTACCACCACATACAAGAAAATAACCACAATCACAATATACACCCAGCGAAATCTCTTGCTGCTTCTTTTTTTCTCTTTCTTTATCTTCTTACTCACCTTTACACCTTCCTGTATTCTGGCATTTATCCCGTTATATATATCATGGGCGCCCTCCGGGCGACCATTTCACAGCGTGGCTCCATCTTTTAGATTCTCAGGAAATGCCAAGCCACGCTTATTATGTCTCAATCACTATACCTTCGGAGTTTGACGCCTCTGGCGGCAAACTCCGAGCGTGGCTCAACTCCTGCGGTATGGGAGACTGCCATGCCACGCTTATTATATCATCTTTTTTCTGAAAAATCCAGTGATAGCCTTTAAAAATGCAGTGACAAATCATGACATTTTGAGGGCTGTCTGCCGCTTGCAAGACAGCCCCAGACTACATTTTTATAATACAATACAGATCAGATTGCCTCTTCCTTCGTTAATCACTTTCTCCAGCGCAATCTGAAGCTTATTTCTCGCTGCTTCCGGCATTCTGCCCACCTTTCCGCCAAGTCCTTCCTTTACCAGTTCCTGCACAGACCTGCCGAATATTTCCGTCTGCCAGATATCTCCAGATTGTGTATTCAGATAGGTGAGGAAATCCTGGCACTGTTCCTGCGTCCCTACATACGGATTGATTTCTGTCACAACCTGAGTTCTGATGAAATGCACCGAAGGCGCTGTCGCTCTAAGCTGTACGCCGTATTTCCCTCCCTGACGAATCACCTGCGGTTCTTCCAGCTCCACATTTTCCATCATAGGCGGTACAATGCCGTACCCTCTCTGCATGGCTTCTTTATAGGCGGACTCCAGCTTCTCATATTCTTTCTTCGACTTCGCCAGATCTCGGATCGTCAAGATCATATCTCTCTCGCCGGCAATCTCGACATCCGTCATCTCACTGAGCACATCATAAAACAGATGTTCTTTGAGAATCACTTCGGCGTCGGCCGTCCCTTGACACAGATTCATTCCTTCCCATTGCACCTTTTTGATATACGGATTTTCTCGAATCATCTCCAGGACCGGTGGAAGATCCTTCATCTTCGAAACCTTTTCCGCACACCCGCGCAGCATCGTAATCATCGCTTGTTTCACACTATGTTCCGGACTCAGCGTCTCCAGCCAACCTGGGAAAAACAACGATAACTGTTTTGCGGGAAACTCCTGCAGCAGCGCCTGCAAAATCTCTTCAATATCCTCTTTCACAAGCTCCTTGGCATTGATCGGCAATACCTGTACACCGTATTCTTCCGCCAATTGTCCTGCCAAAAGCTTGACCGTTTCCCTCTCGGGATTCGCTGAATTAAGCAATACGATAAACGGTTTTCCCAATGCCTTGAGCTCTTCTATGACTCGGCGTTCTGCTTCCTGATAATCCTCTCTGGGGATATCCGTCACCGTGCCATCCGTAGTAATCACCAGTCCTACGGTAGAGTGTTCCGCAATCACCTTGCGCGTTCCGATCTCCGCTGCCTGTACAAAGGGGATCTCCTCTTCAAACCAGGGCGTTTTCACCATACGGTTCTCATGATCTTCCATATGGCCAATTGCGCCGGGAACCATATATCCCACACAGTCGATCATCTTTGCCTTGAATCGTACCGGTTCTCCATTTTGGTCGGTAAACAACACTTCTACCCCTTCATTCGGTATGAATTTCGGTTCCGTCGTCATGATCGTCTTTCCATTGCTGGATTGGGGGAGTTCATCAATCGTACGGTTCCGTTCATTGGGATCCTGAATGCCCGGTAGAATCATCAACTCCATAAAATTCTTGATGAATGTGGACTTGCCCGTCCGCACCGGCCCCACGCAGCCTATGTATATGGATCCGCCGGTGCGCCCCGCAATATCCTGATACAGGTTAAACTCTTCTGCCATGTCAGCGTCCTCACTTTTTCACAGTATGGTACTGTTACTTTATGAGGATTTTTCCAAAATAGAACTCCTCGGACAAAGAAAAAAGGCCATTGCCCTTAAGCAACAGCCTTACCATCAGAATCAGGTAATCGGCGCGGGATTGAAGAAGCAATGATAATTATATAAGTGGTGCTTCTCTGCCCAGGTCTGTTTGCGTCCGCTGGCCACATCCACAATAAACTGAAAAAGCTCGGTCCCCACTTCCTCAATCGTGGCATGTCCCGTCGCAATCGTACCCGCATTGATATCAATCAAATCCGGCCATTGATTCTTCATATCGGTCCGGGAACACACCTTCACTACGGGCGCCTCCGGCAAACCATACGGGGTGCCCCGTCCTGTCATGAATACCTGCAGCGTAATCCCCGAAGCCAACTGAGACGGCCCGCACACGATATCACTGGCCGGCGTGGCCGCATAGATCAGTCCCTTCTTCGTAGGACGTTCCGCCGGAGATAACACTTCCACGATCGGTGCGGTTCCAGACTTCGCGATAGACCCCATGGCCTTTTCCACAATATTGGACAGACCACCCTTCTTGTTACCCGGCGTCGGATTCGCGCTCCTGTCTACACGGCCTTCCTCCAAATAACGATCGTACCAGAGCATTTCATTGGCCAGTTTCTTGCCAACCTCCTCATCCACCGCGCGTTCCGCCAGCAGATAGACGCCATCGCGCACTTCTGTAACCTCAGAGAATAACACCGTAGCGCCTCCGCTGACCAGAAGATCCGAGGCATAACCGGCTGAAGGATTGGCCGTGACTCCGGAAAACGCATCGCTGCCTCCACACTGCATGCCGATAATTAAGTCAGACAACGGCAGCGTCTCTCTTCTGCGCTGATCCAGCTTCTTGAGCTTCTTTTCTGCCATGTCCATGATCGCCTGCACCATCACATCAAACCCTTGATAATCCTGCAGCATCAGCACATGTTCCGCATCCACCTGATCTGTGATCATATTCGGCTGCAGCTTCTCGCATCCCAGTCCGACGATCATCAGCTCCCCGCCAAAGTTCGGATGCTTGGTCATGTTCGAGATCGCTCGAATCGGAATCACCGCTTCCGGCGCGTTAATAGCCACCCCGCAGCCATACGCATGGTTCACGGGCACAACACCATCCACATGGGGATACTTCGGCAGAAGTTCCTTACGGATTCGATCGACCGCTACATTCAACACGCCTTCCACGCACTGCACGGTAGTGATGATTCCTAGATAGTTTCTGGTTCCCGCATACCCCTCCGCATTGCGGTATCCTTCCCAGGTCGTCACTGGCGGCTTCGGCAGATCCGTTCGGATATTCGTAGAAAACGTCATGTTTCTAACGTCCGGCGGCACCGGAAGACGCAGCATATGTTCGTTGATCCAGCTTCCCTTTCGAATATCTTCCAAGGCATATCCCAATACCACACCATACCGGCGGATCGGCGCGTCCTTCTCGATATCCTCCAGAGCAATCTTATGTCCCTGCGGGATTTCCTGTCTGGATACAACGCCCTCCATAATCTGTGTTCCTGCCGGAATGGTATGTACCGTAATCGCCACATTGTCATTCTCTTTGATTTTAATATACAATGGTTCTGTCGCCATAGATTCCATCCTTTCCTTCACCGTATTATCTTTATTATACAGCAAATCTTCCAAAAATCTATACCCTACACGAAATTTTCTAAAAAAGTTCTTGAAGAACATCAAAAATTGCCCTATAATGGCTATAGCTGGATTATTTGTCCAAGTGAAGATTCTGAAGGAGGAGTACAATGAAAGTAGGATTTATTGGATTAGGTATCATGGGAAAACCCATGAGTAAGAATCTGATTCAAGCAGGATATGACCTGGTTGTATTTAACCGCAGCAAAGCCGCGCAGGAAGAGGTTGCCGCATGTGGCGCTACTTCTGCAGAAAGCATTGCTTCTCTAGCTTCTCAGTGTGATGTCATCATTACCATGCTGCCCAATTCTCCCAATGTACGAGAAGTGGCTCTGGCTGAGGATGGTATCATCTCTGCCGCAACACCCGGCACTGTCGTTATTGATATGAGTTCGATCGATCCGGTAGAAAGTAAGGCCATCGGCGCGGCTTTGGCTGAAAAGGATATCGAACTGATGGATGCTCCTGTATCCGGCGGTGAACCCAAGGCGATTGATGGTACTCTTTCCGTCATGGTCGGCGGCAAGAAAGAAACCTTTGATCGTTTTTATGATCTTTTGATGCATATGGCTGCATCGGTCGTATATGTCGGCGAACTGGGTTCCGGAAATATCGCAAAGTTAGCCAATCAGATCATTGTCGCATCCAATATCGCAGCGGTTGCGGAAGCCCTCACCTTTGCGACCAAGGCCGGGGCTGATCCTGAACTCGTCTACCAGGCCATCCGCGGCGGTCTGGCTGGTTCCACCGTCATGGACGCCAAGGCGCCTATGATGATGGATCGTAATTTCAAACCCGGTTTCCGAATTGAGCTGCACATCAAGGATCTGAATAATGCGCTGAATGCTGCCCATGCCATCAGTTCTCCTGTGCCCATTACCGCACAGATGATGGAGATCATGCAGGCCGTCAAGGCGGATGGCCACGAGAAGGAAGACCATTCCGGCATGCTGCATTATTACGAGAAGATTGCTAACGTAACCGTCGAACACAAGAAATAAAAGAAAGGGAGTCTGCACATGTTTAAGCCCTATGGCATTATTCCACCGATTATTACCCCTTTCACCGAGGATGGCAAGTTCAATGAACCCGTTTTCCGCAAGATGGTAAACCATCTGATCGAAGAAGGCGTGCATGGCGTTTTTCCTCTGGGAACTACAGGGGAGTTCTACGCTTTTTCTGAGGAAGAGGTTCGTCATATCTTAGAGGTCTGCAAAGACGAAGTAGCGGGACGTGTTCCGGTCTATGCCGGTGCTAACCACATCACCACGCGCGGTACCATTCGTCTGGTACACATCGCCGAGGAAGTAGGAGTCGACGCTGTATCTGTTCTGACTCCCATGTTTGTCTCTCAGACACAGCCCGAGGTCTATGCCTTCTACAAGTCCGTGGCCGAGAGCACATCGCTGCCGGTGATTGTCTATAATAATAAGCCGAAAACCAATGTCACGGTGACACCGGAGACCATTGCCAAGCTGGCGGAGATCCCGAATATCGTAGGCGTAAAGGACAGTACAGGTGATTTCACCAATACCGAGGAGTACATCCGTCTTACCCGTGGCAACGATCATTTCCACGTGCTTTTGGGCCGGGATACTCTGATCCATGCCGGACTCTGCTACGGCGCTGCTGGCGCCATTGCTTCCTGTGCCAACGTGGCCCCCCGAATCGCCGCCGATATTTATGACAAGTATATGGCTGGCGATATCGCCGGATCCCTCGAGGCGCAGTTTACCCTGGCGCCGTTGCGGATTGCCTGCAACATGGGCACGTTCCCTGCGGTAATTAAAGAAGGACTCGTCATGCAGGGTTTCCCTGTCGGCAAGTGTTTGGAGCCTATCGCCGAATTGACCCCAGCCGAAAAAGAAAAACTGCGTCAGGTTTTACAAGATATGGGTCTCTTACATCATTGATGAAAATCATAAGGAGCTGTCTCACTGGAGACAGCCCCTTTTCTTATTCTACCGGCACGCTCCCTGCCGGAATACTCTTGACCCCAAAGACGAAATACAGGATATGAAATACCCAGACGCCCACCAATACAATCTGCCCTACCGGGACCCTGTCCATCATCACGAAGCCGATACTCATCAGTATCGTCACCATGACCATGATCCTAATCTTGGTCTTCCAGGTCATGCCTTCCCCTTTCACATACGTCTCCAGATTGTTTTTATACAGTTTGGTATGGATAAACCATTGATGCAGCCGCTCTGAACTTTTCGCGAAACAAAACGCGGCAAATAACAGAAAAGGAAACGCCGGCAAGAACGGCAGTACAGCCCCCACAGCTCCTACACCCAGACTGATACAACCTAACACCACAAAAATCGCCTTCTTAATTTTCATTGGACTCCTCCCACTGCTTCTTTTCTATTTGACTTTCCACCACATGCCGAATTGCCATAACGGGATGATGAAAAAGCATCCGCGGCCCGGCATACCGCATCACCTTGCGAATCTGTTCTCGCATATCCGGTTTATAACAATGCACTTTGCAATTCGAACAGAAGGTTTTTGTCTCCATGAAGGGACAATGATCTACTCGCGCATTCGCATAGGATAAAAGGGCTGCGCATTCGGCGCACAACTCCTTCGTATGATGATTCCCTCTACAATACAGACGAATCATCTGCTCTACGACTTCTTTTTCTTTCTGTCTCTTACTTCCTGTATCCATCAGCTCAGTCTCCCATTTTCTACCGAATACACAGTATCCGCGATGCGCATCGTGGATAGACGATGCGAGACTAACACTACCGTCCTCTCCTTCTCCTCTTTTAGTGATTTCAGGATTACGGATTCATTCAGACTATCCAGATTGCTCGTGGGTTCATCCAACAAAATCAACGGGGCATTGTGCAGAAAGGCTCTGGCAACTCCCAGTCGCTGCCTCTCCCCACCGGACAGTGTAGAGCCCAATTCTCCCACCATGGTCTCATATCCCTTGGGCAACGAGAGTATGAAATCATGTACCGCCGCCTTCTTACAGGCTTCTTCGATCTCTTCTCTTGTAGCGTCCCATTTGGCTACACGCAGATTATTCTCAATGCTGTCATGAAAGAGCTGCGTTTCCTGCGTCACATAACTCTCCATCTTCCGCAGACTTTTGGTTCGGATCTCCTGAATCGGTATATCGGAAATACGAATCACACCCTGTTTAGTATCCCAGAATCGCATCAAGAGTTTTAGCAACGTGGATTTGCCGCTGCCAGAGGAGCCGGAAATCCCCGTGATCTGTCCCTTTCGGATTTCCATATTTATATGTTGGAGAACGATATCTTCATCATAGGCAAATCCCACATCTTCCACACGAGCCCCCGTGAAAATCACGTCCTTGCCCGTCTCTACTTCCTGCACCTGAGGCTCTTCTTCCAGAATATCCAACACTCGGTCTCCGGCCGCCAGTGTCTGCGCTAAACCGCTGCCCAGATTCGCCACCGCGAGCGCCGGACCAAACGAAGAGGCCATCGTAATCACAGGAATCAGGACGCCTTCAAACCCGATACTGCCCTGTTGATACAGTAATCCTGCCACAAGGAGCATCACCAATGTGAAAAACAGAATCAGAAATCCAGTGACCGCGCTGCTAAGGCCGCCCTGTCGCTTCACCTCTTCCTCACTCTCTGACATCTTCTGTGTGTGGATCCCAATCTGCTCTCCCCTCTCCTGCCCCGTATCATACTGCAGAATCTCCCGCAGGCCGCGCAGACTATCCATAAAATATGCATTCATATCCCCAAACTCCGCACGGAAAGCATCTCCGCTCCGCCTCGTCCTTCGAGAGATGACAAACGGTACCAGCATTCCGACCACGGCGTACCCCACCAGCGCCACCAGCGCCAGTACCCCATGGAAAGATCCGATAAAGATCAGCATAAGAAGAGAAACTATGACGGCAATGCAGCAGGGTGAAATCGTGTGTGCGTAAAATACTTCTAATAGCTCAATATCGCTGGTAATGATAGAGATCAGGTTTCCTCTGTCCCGTCCTTCCAGCTTCGCCGGTGCCAGTTTCCGCAGCGCGCCAAAAACGCGATCTCGGATCAGCGCCAAAAGCTTAAAGGCAATATAGTGATTACAAGCCTGTTCCGCATACCGCAGAAATCCTCTTACCACGGCAAACACAAGAACACAGACAAATACGGTTCCCAATGCAATTCCCGCCGGATTCCCCAGGACTTCCAACAGCGCAAATCCGCCGAATACCGTAATGAGAATTGCCGCTAAAAATCCCGCAACGCCCATCAGAATCGCCAGAATCATAAAAAGTGCCAGTGGCTTTACCAGGCCGATGAGACTGCCCATGATCTTCGCTGAACTCCTATGCTTCATGCTGTAATCTCCTTTCCATCATAATGTTCCAGCTCTGCCTGCGTCTTCCAGAGTCTGGCGTACTGGCCGCCTATCTGCAACAATTCCTCATGCGTTCCCCGTTCTATCACCCAACCGGCATCCATCACATAGATCTGATCCGACGGTACCACATTCGCCAGCCGATGGGAAATAAGAATCACATTTTTATCCTGTGCTAATGTCCGCAATACCGCCATGATGTCATTCTCGCTTTCCGCGTCAATATTGCTGGTGGCCTCATCGAAAATATAGATGGCACTATCATGCAGCAGAGCCCGTGCCAATGCCAGCCGCTGACATTGACCTCCGGAAAGATTGCTGCCCCTCTCCAGCAGTTTCATCTTCAATCCTCCGTTCTCTTGCACAAATCCCGCCAGATTTACCTGCTGAAGCGCCTGCCACATCTCTTCTTCAGAGGCGTCCTTACGACCCATCTCCAGATTCTCCCGTATGGTTCCCTTGAAGATGTAGCTGCCAATACTCATGATCGTCATCTGTTTCATACGGCTATCCTCACGTAGGTCGGATACTTCCCTGCCTCCAACACGGACGCCGCCCGTATATCCACTCTGCAGTCCCATGATCAAAGAGGCCACCGTAGATTTTCCACATCCGCTTTCTCCCACGATGGATGTCAGGCCGTGTTCCGGGAATTCCATATTCACATGATGGAGCACTTCCCGCTCCCCATCATAGCTATATGAAACATCTTGCAGCACGATATCCTTCTCTTCTCCTATCGTCTCCGTTTTCTCCGGGTCTTCCGGCAGATCCAGCAGTGCAAAAATGCGATCACTGGCAGCCATGCCATTCATCGCTACATGAAAAAAGGAACCCAACGCGCGCAGAGGCAAGAAGAAATCCGCTGCTAACAGAATGATCACAAAGGCTCCCCAGAAACCCATATGGCCGGCCGCATACTGCGATACCGATACCATCACACCGAGCGCCGCACCTCCATAGGCAATCAGATCCATGATCGTGATGGAGTTTAACTGCATCGTCAACACTTTCATGGTCACTTTTCGAAAACGTTCCGCCTCTTCATTCATCTGCTTATGTTTTTCTCCATCTGTCTGATAGATCTTCAGGGTTGTCATCCCCTGTAGGTTTTCCAGAAAATGGTCCCCCATACTTGTGTACTGTCCCCAATACTTGGCAAGCAGTTTCTTCGCAAATTTCTGAACCGCCACGATCGAAATCGGAATCAGAGGTACACAGACGAGCAGTACGATGGCAGACGGGAAGTTGACAAAAGAGAGAACAATAAAAAGTGTCACGGGTGCCAGCATACTATAGAAAAACTGCGGTAAATACGATCCGAAATAGGTTTCCAGTTGTTCTACCCCTTCTACGGAGTCCTGCACCACCTCTGCTGTGGCCGCCTTTTCGGTATAATGACTGCCCAGACGCAGTAACTTCTGATAGATCATCTGTCGCAATTTCTGTTTCACGGATTTAGAAGCCAGAAAGCTTTCTTTCGCCGCTATCCGTGTACAGACAAAACGAACCAGAAGGCCGATCAGAAAAACGACACTTCCCAGGATCACCCTGTCTCCCGTCAATTCCTGATTCCACACTCCTTCCAATATCCATCCTATCATAAATATGATCACCATATTGGCCACTAGAGAGATCCACTGTGCCGCCACATTCCCTGCGATATGACGCTTCGATTCCGGTACAGTCTCGATCAGCCTGCGATTTATCATCATTTACGCTCCCCTCCAAAGATTAGATAATGCTAACTCTAATTCCAAACTAAAGGTTAGCAATTGCTAACCTTTAGTTATTATACGCTAACCTTTCTTCTTTGTCAAGTCCCCAAAACAAATTTTTCTATCCTTCGCAGCAAGAGTAAATATCCCCTTATACCATTCTGCGATACGCCGCTTCCATCATCAAAAAATGTGCCTGTCCCTCTACCGAAATTCCCGGCGCGACAAAACGAGGCGAACCGGCACATCCCGTCACCATGCCCCACATATCCACTCTCTTTCGCACCGCATATCGTATTTTTTCTCCTATCTCTGCATACTTCGGATCCAAGAAACCATCTTGTACTCCGCAAAAAATCATATAAGCGATCATCTCACTACACTCGGATTCCAAGAAACTCTCAGAATCCGAGAGGTGATTGTGGAACAGAGCGTTAACATCCAGAAACATCAATACCCTTTCCAAAAGCATCCGCCATATCGTCACAAATTCTTGCCGCGTCTCGTTCTCTCGCGGAATTTCCTGTATCAGTCGATAGATTCCTGTCAGGAACCAGCCATTCCCAATCCCCCATAGATACTTCCTGCTAAATAGACCACGTTCCTCGTCCCATACATGAAAGAAAAGACCTGTCTTGGTATCTCTCAGCGTATGCATCAGCCCCTTCATCTGCCCTATCCCCTCCTGACAATATCCCGAAAGGGCCAGAGAATATGGTAAAAATGCCGCCGAATCCGCCCATATCTCCTGAGTCCCCAGCATATGGTATAATACTCCATCTTCTCTCCTAGGCGATTCGTGCAGCAAAAACTGTATATTTTTCTCCACAGCTCGCTTCTCTGTCTCGTAATTCGTCTGTTGTGCCACATGCCATACTGCCGGAATACAGAAGCTGCTGTCTGTTACAGCTCTCGTATTTTCCACATTACAAAGCCGTCCATCTAATGACTGTCTCGTCACAATATCCCGTACCATGATCTCCAAATCCGATTCATCTCCACGCTCCAACAATGCTTGCGCCGCAATCCCTGCTTCCCAGCATTGCCTGGTCATCAACAACATCGCCCGTTTCACCCGTTCTTCCATATATTCTCTCCTCTCTCCCCTCTTTTTATATTATATTTCACCGGATAAAAAATGTAAAGTTCATTCCTCTTATCGACGCGCGGGCTTCTCGGTCAGATTTTTCCAGATCTTAACCGGCATAAATTGCCGCTGTAACGCTCGGTTCTCCCGCTCCGCGATCGCAATATGGTCAAAGTAGGTCTGCCATGCTTCCTCTGTCATAATTTCCTTGGCTGAGCGATACATTCTGAGGTCACGATCAAACGGCCTCTCCTCCCAATATCCTTTGGCATAGATTCCCGCCTTTTTCCGCTTCCGATCATGTAAAATAAATCGTTCTTGCCGCAGGCGATCCACAAAATGCGGCATGATAAGGCATGTCAGATCCGCATCCGGTTCATACGCCGCATACAGTACCCCCTGGATATCCGAAAAACGCATCCATCCCAGAAAACGGTGTGCTTCCCTGGCCACCCGTTCACTGGCCCTCTGTACTGCCAAGATATCAGGATGCGTCCGGTATGCATCCATCTCGCATCCCTGCTTCAGACATACCGCGATATATCGAAGCACCATCATCTCTTTCCCTGAAAGATCCGATAAAAAGGCTCGGAAGATCTTCTCGCAAATCTCCTGTCCTAAGCGGCCCTGAAGCCCCCGAAATACACGATGGGAAATATTATAATCCGTAGTCACTTCCTTCTCGTAAAACAACTGCATCTGCTCGCCGCCCTGTATACGAATCCCATCCGCGCTTTCCTGATAATAATGCGCGTAGACACAGCACAGGAATCCGTCAAAACTGCCATCGTACAGATAAAACATGCCCATCCGCCTTTCTAAAATAAGGATAATTGCTGATACTGCTGATCCTGGCCACGCAGTTTGTTTTTGATGTTCTCCGGATACATGCTCACATCGCCGCAGAAACGACCGCCACACGTCAGAAAATAGCGTGCCCGCTTCATCACAACCCCTGTCTTGGCCAAAGATTCATACGAAAGCGGCGCCAACCGCCTGTGCCGCACGATCCGCTTCGCTGAAGTCGGCCCTATTCCAGGTACTCGCAGGAGTTCATGCAGTGAGGCACGATTCACCTCTATGGGAAACAGGTCCATATGCCGAAACGCCCAGTCGATTTTCGGATCAAATTCCAAGTCAAAGAAAGGCTGGGAACGATCCAGGATCTCATCGGCCTCAAACTCGTAAAAGCGCATCAGCCAGTCCGCCTGATACAGTCTATGTTCTCTTTGTCTGGGCGGCGGTACCGTCAGCGCTGGCAGCCTCGAATCCGCATTCATCGGAATATACGCAGAATAGTACACCCGCTTCATCCCAAAACTCCGATACAATTTGGACGAAGCCTGCAGCAGCTGATAGTCCGTATCTGCAATCGCCCCTACGATCATCTGTGTGGATTGCCCACCCGGTGCAAATGCCGGCGTATGTCGAAAATGACGTGTATCTTCCAAATATCCACTGATTTCCCGGTACACCTGCCGCATCGGCGCAAGCAGCAGGGCCGGTTTCTTCTGGGGCGCCAAGGCAGCCAGCCCCGCCTGACTGGGCAACTCCAGGTTGATACTGACTCGATCAGCCAGAAGCCCGGCCTGACGTACCAGAATGGGATCTGCTCCCGGAATCAGTTTCGCATGAATATAACCGGCAAATCCATATGTCTTCCGCAACAGGCGCAGCGTACGCACGATCTTCTCCATCGTCTCCTGGGGGTCATTTTCAATCGCAGAACTCAGAAACAGACCTTCGATATAATTTCGGCGATAAAACTCCATCGTAAGCTCCGCCAGTTCTTCGGAGGTAAAAGACGCCCTGGGGATATCATTGCTTCGGCGGTTTATACAATAGGCGCAGTCAAAAACACATCGATTCGTATGGAGTACCTTGAGAAGCGAGATACATCGTCCATCCGAGGACCACGCGTGGCAGATTCCCCCCAGCGATGCGCTGCCAATCTTTCCTATACCATGCCGCTCTACTCCGCTGGATGCACAAGACACATCATACTTCGCCGACTCTGCCAGGACCTCCAGCTTATGAACAATCTCCTCCCTCATCTGCGAACCTCCTATCTATCTCAAAAAGCGAACTGATTTTCGCTTTACATTCACAGTATACCATATCTCTCCCATAAATGCAAACATTTGTTTGTGTTTTTTAAAAGAATTTTCATCCCGCTTGCCTCATCCACTTTCTTTCAGAAAGCCAAAAAAATTCCTTTACAAGATTTCATCTTGTAAAGGAATTTTCTTATACATATAATCCGCATCGGACACATCGTACCAGAATTGATATTGAAATATCAATTCTCTTTCTATTTCACCCAGACAGAATAATCGTGAAGTCCAAACAGAATCTAGAGAAAGATCATCGAATCTCATCTCTCCGTTTGCAATAGCCTCGCCCTCGTAATTAAAAACTTTATAGGCCCTTTCTTGACGTGCGCCATCCATCCCTTCAAAGACAACAATACACGATGAAAACATCGATATACTGTTGGCGTCCATATCCTCGGTGTACAAGGGAATCATGAGTGTTTTCTGACTATCCAGATCATAGGTAAAAAGTTTATAGGCTTCTTCTTTTAAGGAATGATTTCCTAAATATACTTTTTGATCCGTGATCCAAAGAGGCCCCACAAGTCCCTCTATATCCGTTTCGAGAATGGTTTTCCATTGATTCCGTGTTAAATCATATGTCCTCAATTCTATATGACTGATTTCTTCCGTTGAATAGGTTACCCAATATATGGTATCCCCTAGTATGCGAAAATACGACCCGCTATTTTTCGGTTCCTTCCAGATCTGCCGATCTTCCCCTTCTTGCCCTAGAATACTTTGATATAGTCTCGCCTTCTGATATTCCATAACATAGGTAAATACATATCCGCGATGCATCCAGGCCATGACCGATCTCTGCTCTATATTGACCGGAAGTTTTTGTACCATTTTCTTTTCTATTCCTTCCAGGTCCATTCTATATAGGCCCCATTGATCTCCCATTGCATCCAATACATACAATGACCCATCATACACTTGAAGCATCCCCGTCCCATAAAAAGAGACCTCATTATACGCATTACAATGTATCCCTTCATGGGTACATCCGGGCTTTTGGCACAGTTTTTCACACGTATCCGCCTTTTGGTCATATGCATAAATCCAATTTCCTTCTCTATAAATCACCTTCTCTTGATACTGTGTCATAACATTCATCTCAAGCTGTACAGGTACATCGTATACCTCTAAAAACGCATCCGTACAGAACCGTTCTTCTAAAACTGGAAGTTCCCTCTCACATCCTGTGGTCAATGTAATCAGAAAGAAAAAGATACAGAAGCCCTTTTTTATCATATTCTCGTTCCCCATGTCTTTCATGCAAGCCATGCACCATATTTTCAATATCCATACTCCTCAATGTTGCCATCTCAGATTTGTTGTTCCTCTTGCAAAATCATCTGCACTTAAAATATCACATCCATTTAGACTTGTCAATGCCTTTTTAATACTACAAGTTATATCGAAAAATCTCTTTCTTTTGCCAAACACTACTTCTTTTTCTTAAATTTCATTTAAGTATCTTGCATTATATGGTACTTTATGTTATACTATTCCCGAGTTCAAAGCTCAAGCCTAGTAGAAAGGAGTCGATGGTATGAACGCGCAATTCAAAAAAGGCGCTTTAGAGCTCTGTGTGCTGGCCATCCTATCCGAAGGAGACTGCTACGGATATGACCTTGTCACACAGATTTCTGAACACATTTCCATTACAGAAGGGACAATCTATCCTCTTTTGCGTCGTCTAAAGGATGACGGACAGGTAGAAACATACCTGCAAGAATCCAGCAGCGGTCCGCCTCGAAAGTATTATCGTATTACAGAACATGGACGAGAAGTTCTTGCCAGTTCCACCCAGGAATGGAACGACTTTGTCGCCGGTGTTTATTCCATCTTATTACATCGAAAACTTTCGGATTTTTCTAAGGAATGGCAAAAGTTCCTCCAATCGGAGACGATAAAAGATCTGGGAAAGGATCTGTATACCGTACAGGAAGATCTCGGAAAAATGACAGAAGATCTTTCCAACGCCCTTGGCGAAACATTACGAGCATTCTTTAATGAAAGGAATCATCATCATGAATAAACAGGAATTTATGGATATTCTTCGCACTCGTTTAAGCAATGTCAATCCGATATGGCGGGATGAAGTTCTCGCCGATTTAGAAGAACATTTTCAGGAGGCACAAACTGCCGGTATTTCGGATGAGGAGATCATCTCCCATCTGGGAGATCCCATGGAATTGGCGCAGCAATTTTATGAAGAAGCAGCCTTGTCGAATCAGATCTTGACCGACACAACTGCTCATACGGCAAAATCCGGTATCCTGGGGCGCCGCAGCGCTGAAAAAGGAGCTCGTATCATACGTAACGCCGAGGAAGAAGCGGACGCTGCCACGACCTCCGAACCCTCACAGGCTGTGGATGAAACCACGTCTTCCGCAAAAGAAAAGTCATCGGATGCTTTTTCATCGGATGCCGCTTCTTCCAGCGAAGGAGCACCCAAACATCGTTCTCAGCGTACCTCCCGTCCCCATGGACAATTTACATTTACCATGGATCTCGGCAAAGAAATCAGCCGTACCATTCAAGACGCCATTGACAGCGTGAACCTGTCCAAGACCATGCAGGATGTATACGACGGCATCTCTTCCGTCTTTCAGTCTATGGATGGTTCTTCCCGAAACCGCACTTTTACGTTTGGCCTTGGCAAAAAACCCAAACGTTCTTCTCAAGATCTAATCTTTACGACCGCTGAACCCATCGAGAAGATTTACGCGCAGGTGCAGGGAGCAGATATCATGCTAGATGCCTGTTCCGATCTCGAAACCACCATTCGATACGATGATTCCTTGTCCGATCTGCAGATTCAATGTGAGAATGGAATACTTTCCATCGAACAGTCCCCTGAGCATGCCTATCAGCGAGGACACAGCGCTGCTATCCGAATCAGTTTGCCTGAAAAATTTTGTCCCAGTTTTGAAATGGATAGCAAACTGGGAGATATTGAAATCAAATATCCGCATGCGGATCAGGTGAATATCAAAAGCCGTACCGGTAATATTCAATTTCTTGTCTCTCAGTGCAATGGCTGCCTATCCCTTTCCTCTTTGGAAGAAATCTTAGTCCGTGCTCAATATGTCCAAGGGGATGTATATCTTCATTCTGTTAACGGAGATATCTCCGCTTCTTTGGAAGACATCGCTGGGCATTCGGAAATCAAAGATGTATCCGGTGATATTTCTCTGCGTTTAGGCAGTGTCAATGGTCCTGTAAAAGTCAACTGTGCTTCGGGAGATATCGAATTAAAGGCAACTCAGTGCAACAATGATGTGGTACTTTATACCGTCAATGGAGATATGGAGCTCCATATAGATTCTATTCTCGGCAATACTTCCTTCCGTCTGACGAATGGGGATCTGCAGGCCGATATAAATCAGTGTGAAAATTTGCTGGCAAAAGCAATTTCTGGTGATTTGGAACTGAATCTAACCGATCCATTAGGAGATCTCGAACTTTCCACCACAAATGGCGATATCCAACTGACACTTCCCGCCCCCGCACGTTTTGCGCTGGATGTGAATTCTCGTTCCGGTGATGTCGAAACTAATTTAGAGAAATTTGAAAACTTCACAGTAGGACCTCAGCTTCTGAAAGTCTCCTCTATCTCCGGCGATATTCGAATGGATTTTGAAGATATGCCTTAAGTATAAAAAGGCCGAGCGCTCGTAAGGAACGCTCGGCTTTTTTCATCCAATTCAGCTTATGCCAACAGCTCTTTTACAGCCGCAGCCATCTTTTCGCACTTGCAGTTTGCGAAGAAATACTCCTGGAACTTAGCGCCAGCAACAGCGCCCTTAGCCAGCTCCTGATCCAGATTCTTCAGGATCGTAGCCATATCCACATGGGTAACTTCCTTAACCTGATCCAAGATTTTCTTATTACGCTGCTCTGGAACCACTCTTTCCGGCGGATATCCTCCACCACCCGGTGCGCAGAACAGCTTCTCGAAGATATACTGCAGATTCAGCTCGCCACCCCAGCCAAAGTTCTCAGCAAAGGGAATCGCCACGCAATTTCCATCGTTTACCTGGCTGAACAGGTAAGCATCCAGCGGAGACTCAATATGTCCGCACAGAACTTTCGGAAAAGAATTGCAGGCCAGCATAGCGCCCTCACCCGTACCACAACCGGTGATCACATAATCAGCAGCACCGGAATTCAACAGAATACCTGCCAGAATACCACACTGCACATATGTCAGCTGTTCCTTATCCTCCGCAGAATACATGCCATAGTTGAACACCTCGTGTCCCATGGGCTCCACGACCTTCTTCAGGGTGCTGACAATCAGCTCATTCTTTGCAGCCTGGCTGTTTTCATTAATGACAGCAATTTTCATTGGAAACCTCTCCTTTAACTTGATATTTGATCGAACAGGCATGAGCCTGTCCCATCTTTCTCGATTCAAAACTATTATACCATGCTTCTGGCTTTGGAGCAACAAAATTTCTCTGGATTCTTTCTCCAAATTCACTTTTCTAATTATCACCCCACAAAAGAATCTTTTTTACAATATCCGTCCCCGCATATTCCATCTTTACATTTTGTATTTTCCGTGATATCATAAGACATACGAAGGGGGCGATCCTATGTCTAAACTCATATCTCACATTGCACATATCATTTCTTCGCTTTATCACACTCTGCTCGAACTTCATGCCATTCCCGACTTCTGTATCTCCCGCAAGAAGAATAAGAAAACGGGAAAGGTGTATTTATACAAGCAGGAATCCACTCGGA
>CALBGL010000043.1 GCA_937892735.1 uncultured Clostridia bacterium
CAAAATTCGGCATCTCGAATACGCCCATGGGACCATTCCATACTACTGTCTTCGCATCTGCCAATGCCTCTGCATACATCTTCTGAGTCTTGGGTCCGATGTCCAGTGCCATCTCATCCGGCTCCAGATTGCCTTCGCAGACACGAAAAGGCGCGTCATTGTTAAACTCCTTGGAAACCATGTTGTCCACCGGCAGCAGCAGCTTTACGCCCTTCTCCTCTGCCTTAGCCATCATCTCCTTCGCGTAGTCAATCTTATCTTCCTCCAGCAGCGACTTGCCGATCTCGTATCCCTGCGCTTTCATGAAGGTATACGCCATACCGCCGCCGATAATCAACGTGTCCACCTTGTTCAGCAGGTTGTTGATGACATTGATCTTATCGGATACCTTGGAACCACCCAGGATCGCTACGAAAGGACGCACCGGATTATTCACCGCATTGCCCAGGAAGTTGATCTCCTTCTCCATCAGATAGCCTACCACTGCCGTATCTACAAACTGAGTCACACCCACTGTAGAGCAATGCGCACGATGAGCCGCACCGAACGCGTCGTTCACATAAATATCGCAGAGAGAAGCCAGCTCCTTGCTGAATTCTTCCCCATTCTTAGTCTCTTCCTTGCGGAAACGGGTATTCTGCAGAAGTACCACATCGCCATCCTTCATGGCTGCTACCGCCGCCTTGGCGTTCTCACCAACCACATTATCATCATTCGCGAACACCACTTCCTGTCCCAGAAGCTCGGACAGACGCTTCGCAACCGGCGCCAGAGAAAACTTCTCTTCCGGACCATTCTTCGGTTTACCTAGATGAGAGCACAAAATCACTCTGCCGCCATCCGCGATCAACTTCTTGATCGTAGGCAGCGCTGCTACAATACGGTTCTCGTCCGTAATCACGCCATCCTTCATCGGTACATTGAAATCGCAACGTACCAATACTCTTTTTCCTTTTACCTGAATATTATCTACTGTCTTTTTATTCAGCATCTTTATAATGCTCCTTTCCCAATCTGGTGATAATCTCTCTTTATTGCACAGGCAATGCCTGGGGCAATCCAAATTACAGTCCGCAGCGCTCTGCTACGTAACGGGTCAGATCTACAATACGATTGGAATACATCCACTCGTTATCGTACCAGGCCACTACCTTGACCATATTCTCATCAATGACCAGCGTGGACAACGCGTCTACAATGGATGAGCGTGAATCTTTCCGGAAATCAATGGAAACCAGCGGTTCCTCCGTATATCCCAGGATGATATCGTCCGCCGCATTCTTAAAGGCCGCGTTGATCTGCGCCTTGGTTACATTCTGCTCCAACACCGCAACAAAGTCTACGATCGACACCGTGGGAGTCGGCACACGCATGGACATACCGGTCAGTTTCCCCTTCAGCTCGGGAATGACCTTGGCAACCGCCTCGGCGGCTCCTGTCGTAGTCGGAATAATAGACTGTGCTGCTGCTCTGGCCCTACGCAGATCCTTATGCGGCAGATCCAGAATCTTCTGATCATTCGTATACGAATGTACCGTGGTCATCATGCCTTTCACAATGCCAAAACGATCCTGCAGCACTTTGGCCACTGGAGCCAGACAATTCGTCGTACAAGACGCATTATCAATAATATAATCCGTTGCCGGATTAAAGGTTTGCTGATTTACGCCCATCACAAAAGACTTGGTTCCCTTGGCCGGGCAGGAAATGATGACTCGCTTCGCTCCTGCATCCAGATGAGCCTGTGCCTTCTCCGTAGAAGCAAACAATCCGGTGGATTCAATCACGATATCAATCCCCAGCTCTTTCCAGGGAAGCTTCGCAGGATCCCGCTCCGCTACAACCTGCACCAGTTTACCATTGACCACCAGGTCCTTTCCTCGCACTTCCACCGTACCCGCATACTTGCCAAAACAAGAATCGTACCGCAGAAGATGCGCCAATGTCTGCGCATCTGTCAGATCATTGATCGCTACAATATCCAAACCTTTTTCCATACCGATCTTGAACGCATTCCGTCCAATCCGGCCAAAACCATTAATCGCGATCCGTGCCATATTTTCATCCTCTTTTCTGATGAATTCTGCATTCTGCACGGCAAAATTTACAGGCGCCCGTACCGAATGCTTCCATTTTTATTGTATCCTATCCGACCTCAAAAATCAAGTATTTGTATAAAAATTAACGCATTCCTTACGAAATCGTATTCATCGCTTCCTGAATTTTCTTTTCGGATGCTTTCATAGCTTCCAACGTTTTTTCTAATAACATATCGAGCTCCCATCCCAGCATTTGAGCCCCCGAGACAATCACTTCCCGAGAACAGCCTGCCGCGAATCGCTTATCCTTAAATTTTTTCTTCAGACTTTTCAGCTCCATATCTTCCACACTCTTAGAGGGACGCATCAATGCTGCGGCGCCGATCAATCCTGTTAGTTCATCCGTGGCAAATAGAATTTTCTCCATCGTATGTTCCGGCTGTACATCCGATACCAACCCGTACCCATGGCTGCAGACTGCATGAATCATCTCCGGACTGACCCCATGGCTCTCCAAAATCTCTACCGCCTTCTTACAGTGCTCTTCCGGATACCGCTCGAAATCCACATCATGCAGCAGTCCCACAATACTCCAAAATTCTTTCTCTTCGCCATATCCTTCCTCTTCCGCAAACCATCCCATCACCGCTTCCACGGTAAGCGCATGCTGCCGATGAAAAGATTCCTGATTATATTCCTTCAGAAGTTCCCACGCCGCTTCTCGCGTAATTGTACTCTTCATCTTTCCTTCCTCCTTTTTAATTCTACTTAATCATAGCATTTTTTCATGATCTGTCAAGCATTCTTTCCTTGTCAAAGTTTATGTTTCTATGCTATAGTAAAGATACTCATAGAAGGGAGACTGATGTTTATGAAAGATTTTCACATACATTCCTGTTTTTCTGCGGATAGTGAGGCCCCTATGGAAGACATGATCCAAGCCGCCATCGCTGCCGGACTTTCTGAAATCTGCTTTACCGAACACATAGATTTTCACCATCCGGACATGGAATTTCTAGTAGATATGCCCGCATACCGCAAAGCCTTGGAATCATATCGTTCCCAATACGCCGGACAGATTCGAATTCATACCGGCATCGAACTGGGTATTGAACCGAATAACTTGGAAGATTCTCTGGCCTTCTATCGACAGTACCGTTCTGTCATCTCCTTCTGGATCGGCTCCTGTCATGTTTTCGATGGTGGCGATCCCTATGATCGCGATTTCTTTTCCCATATGCAGGCTAACACAGTCTATCGTGATTATTTCGAAGGTGTACTCTACTTAGTCGAAAAATTCCCCTTCGCTGACACATACGGTCATCTAGATTATGTCATGCGTTTCGATCCCTCTTCGGAAAAATATGACATTCAAAAATATTCTTCACAGATCGATGCGATCTTATCCGCTATTATTCATCAGGGATCTGATGCACACACGCCAAAAGATGTAGCGAGCCATTTTTCTGAACTCTATCAGGCCATTCATTCTCTGGGATTGCAGATTCTCTAGCATCTGCAAAATCAACACACGTTTATAGCAAAACGTCCTCCAATTACGATGCTTCATTCGGAATCTTATACTCATTCGAGGATTCATATGCTCTGAATCTTACGATTGCGTATGATTGTGGCGACATCCCCGTCCCCACAATGCCTTTTATACGCAGTTCAAGACTTCGCCTACCCTCAGATTTCGCATTTGCGTATAAATCAAATCCTTTCGGGTTATGCCCTTATAATGGTGTAAATTAAATGAGCCAAGTGCTCAATCTTTAGG
>CALBGL010000044.1 GCA_937892735.1 uncultured Clostridia bacterium
TCTCAAAAAAGTTGGGCAAAGTGCCAAAAAAACACTTGCAATTCTTGTGGGATATGCTATAATAAAACTACAATAACGGTGCGAGTTGTTGTGAATTTGTTGTGAATTTAGGAGGTAAAAATATGAAAAAGTCTTTGGCTGTTTTGTTGGCTCTTGTCATGGTTCTGGGAACCCTGGCAGGTTGTGCTGGCGATAATAACAGTTCGACTGCAGACCAGAGTTCCGCCGCACAGGAATCCTCTACAGTAAGTGAGGATTCTACGGCAGAAGAAGAGTCTACAGCAGAAGAGTCTGGCAGCACTGCTGAGGGGCTGTTGGATCCTATTGAGAATACGGATGGGACTCTGCAGGTTCCCCGTAGTTCTTATATTACTTACCCCATCGAGGGCGCTGATGGCGTGACGCTGAATTACTGGCTGCCCGCTGCGACCAATATCGCGAATGGCGCTGGCGAGACCCAGGATACGGCGTGGGCGGCTGCTTGGCAGGAGAAGACGGGTGTTACCGTTAACTTCACGACTTCTGTTCTGGGTTCCGACGATGAGAGCTTTGGTCTGATGACCACCTCGAATGAGCTGCCGGATATCGTAGAGTGGGAGTGGACCACGACGTATGTTGGCGGACCTTCTCAGGCAATGGCTGATGGTATGCTGATTTATCTGGATGATTATATCACCTCGGATGGTTATGCAGCTGACTTGTGGCAGTTCCTGCAGGACAATCCCCATATCGACAAGCAGGTTAAGACCGATGACGATCATTACTACTGCTTCCCGTTCGTACGTGGTACCAAGTATCTGCAGTGTACTTCCGGCCCGGTTGTACGTACCGATCTGTTCGAGGCTGCTGGCGTTGATGTAAATTCTCTGGAGACAGTTCAGGATTGGCATGACGCTCTGGTAGCGGTAAAGGGTGTTGAGGGTGTTGAGTATCCTCTGATCTGTAAGAACTGGGGTAACCTGGTGTCTTTGTTGGCTTCTCCGTTTGAATTCCGTGCTAATATGTATGTGGATTATGAGACGGGTGAGGTTGAGTATGGTTACATGCAGGAAGGTTATAAGGAGTTCGTGGCAACCCTGCAGCAATGGCTGGAGGAAGGCCTGATCGACCCTGACCTGCTGTCTAACGAGACGAACGATCAGACTCAGGCTATGCTGAATGGTACTTCTGCTTTGTGTTATGCTGCTGGCGGCGGTGACCTGGGTGCGTATCTGTCTGCTGTAAATTCTGATCCGAGCGCATATGTTGAGGGCATCTCTTTCCAGGCTATCAACTTCCCGGTTATGAACGAGGGTGACACTCCTCACTATGGTGGTACATCTTATGACTATGCTTGTACTTCTAAGGCAAGCGCTGTTATTACCTCTGAGTGCGAAGTTCCTGATATTGCTGCTCAGGTTCTGAATTACAGCTACAGCAAGGATGGCCATATCGTAATGAACTATGGCGCGGACGCTGTTGTAGACGCGGATGGTACTGCTCATTATTCCGACGCTACGATGGATTATGCTGCAAATGGATTCTCCTCTCTGGCTACTTCTATGGCCAATGCTGGACGCGCGAATATGTCTGGTGCGTTCGCGCAGGATCCTCAGTACATCTTCGAGTACTATACCGAGGATGTGCAGAAGGATGCTCTGTATACCTGGAATGATAATCAGGACAGTCAGAAGTCTCTGATTCCTCCGGTTACGATGACGTCCGATGAGTCTGCTGCTTATACTGCTGCTTACAGCAACGTAAATACCTATATGGAGTCTTCTTATGGTCAGTGGTTCGCTCTGACCTCGAAGGTAGAGGATGATTGGGATAATTATATTACAACGCTGGAGAGCATGGGTGTAAACGACATGATTGCTGCATATCAGGCGGCTCTGGATCGTTATAACGCTCGTTAATTTAATACTGTAGCGGAAGAGAAAGAGATCCGTATCTTCTTGCACCGTTAAAGTGATGAGCCTGCCACCGATCTGGCAGGCTCATCCACAATCGTAATATAACATCTAAAAAAGGAGGTAGCTCGCATGGCGAAGGCGAAAACAAAAGGTGGCGTTACCACAGCTCCTTTGAGTAAGCGAATCTGGAAAAACAGAGAGTTATATATTCTGGTTCTGCCGGTTGTCATCTATTTCATTTTGTTCCATTATAAACCGATGTTTGGTTTGGCAATCGCGTTCGAATCGAATTTTAACCCCAGACGAGGCGTAATGGCCAGTGGCTTTGTTGGATTCCAACACTTTATTACATTTTTTACAGGTCCGTTTTTTGTATCTCGTATGTGGAACACGTTACGGATCAGCTTGTCGATGTTAGTATTCGGGTTCCCATCGCCCATTATCTTTGCGCTATTGCTTAATGAGCTTCGCGGAAAGATTTTTACGAGAACGGTTCAGACTGTTACCTATATGCCTCACTTCATTTCCATGGTTGTTTTGTGTTCCATGGTGCGTGAGTTCACCAATAGCGGTGGATTTATCAATCAGATCGCGATGATGTTTGGTTATGATGGACTGAGCATGTTGAATAAGGGAGGCTTGTTCCTGCCGATTTATGTCGTTTCAGGTATTTGGCAGTCCATTGGATGGGACTCTATTGTATATTTGGCGGCCTTGACAGGAATCGATATGCAGTTGTATGAGGCGGCCAAGATTGATGGCGCCGGACGATGGAAGCAGACACTGCATGTTACACTGCCAGGTATTCTCCCGACGATCATCACGATGTTTATCATGCGTTGCGGACAGATCATGAGTGTTGGATATGAGAAGATTATTCTTCTGTATAATGAAAGCACTTACGAGGCGGCGGATGTAATCTCTACATACGTTTACCGTATTGGTCTTGTACAGAGACAATATTCGTACTCTACGGCTGTTGGTCTGTTTAATTCTATAATTAACTTTATTCTGGTTATTCTGGCGAATACAATTTCTCGTCGTTTGACGCAGACCAGCTTGTGGTAATAGGAGGGGAATACAATGGCAAAACAGAAAAAAGCAGTTGTATCGAATGTGATTCAGCGAAGCAGGGGTGAGAAGATCTTCAATGTGTTCAATATTATCATCATGCTTTTTATGCTGTTCATCTGTGCGTATCCCTTCTGGTACGTTATCTGTGCTTCTTTCTCCAACGCGGATGCATTGGTTGTGAGCGAGGGTATGCTCTGGTTACCCGCGAAGTTTGACCTGACGGCATATAGCCGCGTACTGCAGGATAATCGAATCTGGATGGGATATGGCAATACGTTGATCTATGTGTTCTTTGGAACCTTTATTCAGATCATCATGACGGTTCTGAGTGCGTATTTTGTGTCCCGTCAATATGATGTACCCGGTAAGAAGTTTATTATGATTATGATCGTCTTTACGATGTACTTCCAGGCGGGTATGATCCCTGGCTTCTTGAATATCCAGGATCTGGGTTTGTATGATACTCGTTGGGCAATTCTGTTGCCGGGTGCGATCAGTACCTTTAACATGGTTATCATGAGAACGGCGATGTTGTCGATTGATTCCAGTATGGAAGAATCCGCGCAGCTGGATGGCGCGAGCCAGTTTACCATTTTGTTTAAGATCATGGTTCCGCTGACGAAAGCAACGATTGCGGTATTAGTTTTGTATTATGGTGTGGCGCATTGGAATTCATGGTTTAATGCCATGGTTTATTTGCAGGATACCAGTAAGTATCCGCTGCAGTTGTGGCTGCGTCAGATCCTGATTATGAATGAAATGAGCGCGACAACAGATGGTAACGATTCCCCGATGTTGGGAGAGTCCATCCGTTACGCGAATATTGTGGTAGCGACACTGCCTATCCTATGTCTGTATCCCTTCTTGCAGAAGTATTTTGTAAAGGGTATGATGGTCGGTGCTGTAAAGGGTTGATTTACAAATTACTATGAAAAGGGCAAGCCGTGTGCTTGCCTTTTTCATTCGAAAAAAGGAGAAGATTGGCATGTTTCGGGAAATGAGGAGAAGAAAACAGATCCTCACACAGGAAGAATGTAAAGAGATCCTATATCGAGGAACCTCTGGCGTATTGGCTGTATCCGGTGATGACGGATATCCTTACGCTGTTCCCATGAGTTATGTGTATGCGGACAACCGCTTGTATTTTCATTGCGCTCGAAAGGGACATAAAAAAGACGCCTTGCGTCGTAACGACAAGGTGTCTTTTTGCGTGATCGATCAGGATCAGATTGTTCCGGAACGGTATACCACATATTTTCGCAGCGTCATTGCTTTCGGAAAAATCCGGGAGGTGACGGAGAAAGAAGAAATGAAGAGAATACTCATGTTACTCGCTTGTAAATATGCATCTTTACAAACGGAGCAGCAGCACGCAGAGGCAATTCAAGCAGAATGGGCCGAGGTATGCGTGTTGCTGCTTGATATCGAACACATGAGCGGTAAACAGGCAATCGAGTTAGTAAAAGATTAAGATTGACGAAGCATCTTATATAGATTCCAGATATCGTCTCGTTCGGCCAGATGAGAAGAAAAAGCAGTCGCGCTTCCGCAGGCGACGGCAAACGTCAAGGCATCGTCATAGTCTTGATTTTCCAACCATCTGGAGAGAAATCCAGCCAGCATAGAATCACCGCATCCTACGGTTTGAATCACGGTACCCTTGGGTGCGGCCTGAAGATGTGTATGACCCTTCGCATCCAATAGAAAAGCACCCTGTGCGCCCATGGAGACAAGGACATTCTGCGCGCCCGCAGTCTGTAGGCGCTGCGCGGCAGAGTGGATCGTCTCTAGGGTGGGACACGGATGTCCTGTTAATTCCTCCAGTTCCCGGAGATTGGGTTTAATGACAAAGGGATGCAGCGGTAGAGCAACGCGAAGAGAGGAACCCTCCGCATCAATCGCGGTCAAGATTCGAGGGGGCAGAGCCTGCATAAGAGTTCCATAAAAATCTACAGGCAGACAGGAAGGAATGCTGCCGGATAGGACTAATGCATCCTCTGGTGAGAGTTGCTGCATGCGTGAGATCAATGCAGCAGCGGCAGATGTGGGAATCCGCGGGCCCGGTGCGTTAAGATCCGTATCTTGCGCGTCGGCATGAATCTTCACATTGATACGCGTCGTGCCTTCTTTTAATAAGATGAAGTCCTGTGGAATTTCCTGACGTATCAAGGATTTTAAGAACAGCCGGCCCGTAATTCCAGCCGCAAACCCGAGCGCCAGACTGGGAATCCCAAGCCGCGTCAGAAGAGCGGAGACATTGATCCCTTTGCCGCCATAGTTCAGAGAGACAGACCGCGCCCTGGAGACCTCCCCCAGTTGGAGGCCGTCAATATACATATGATAATCCAGTGCTGGGTTCAGAGTCACTGTGTAAATCATGACTTCGCCTGAAAATGATGCCGACAGTGCGGACAGGTGATTTCAATATTGCCGCGGCCGCGGGGGACACGCAGCTCTTTATGGCAATGGGGACAAGAGAAATATTTATAGGTCTTGCCGTCTCGGATACGGCGGCGGGTTTTTCGGAAGATTTTCTGAACGGGCGCGGTAATCTCCAGGAACTTCTGATTTTCACGTTGTCTGGCAGAGATATTGCGGGACAGCATACGGAAAATAAAGGCAATCGCCGGAAGAAAAGAAAGGATATAGACCATGGGATTGCGGAAGAAGATCTGAAGAATACAGAAGATGACATACAGGATCATGAGAGCGAAATTCAGTGCGTCGATACCGCCATACCGGCCATTCATGAAGCGCTGCAGCGCCATTAACATACGTTGTAGAAAATTCATCGTCTCACCTCATCAGATAAATGGCCGGCGATCCAACACCAGTTTCAAAGGCTTCCTGCTGGAGAGTTCACCGGGCAGTGCCGTCTGCAGTTCACTCAATGCGCAGATGCAGCCAAAGAGTGTGTGCAGATCGTTGAAACCATCATGCACGGCAGGATCCAGGCTCTCCAGGTAATCTAGATATCCATTGGCAAACTCATGCAGGGCATTCTTGCAATCCTGGAAACGATATCCACTCTGACGCAGCGCGCGGTTCAGGCAATAGACCCAATCCACTTCGGCGAAGGAGACGGCGCGTCCCAGGGTAGGCCACTGATGACCATAGAAGATTTCCAGACAGGTATCGATCATGCGTTCCGGATAGCGCAGAGGACGATGCGCGTATTCATGATTAAACAGATAATGGAAAGAGGAGGCCACATGAGGAAACACGGTGGCTTCTTTTAACGTACCGGAGAAGGAATCTCCCTGATGTGTGGGCTTTACAGAGCCTTTGCGCCACAGGCCCGTATCGGGATCGGCATTCTCATACAGCCAGTCGAAGTACCAGTCCTGCCAGGTAAGAGACGCTTCCCCTTGCAGCACCAGAGCCGCATAGATACCAGCACCCTGATGAGAAGCTGTCCAGGGGCCTTCTGCCCAGTTCAGTCCATCCAGAAGATCGTACAGATTTTCTTTGGTTAGATAGGGCTGCATCTTCTTGAGGGGATACAGTGCCTTCGCCTCAAAGAGTTCCAGCGCGGCAATACAATGCGCCGTCGTGTGGAAGGGATGGTGCGTAGCCTCGATAAAGAGACCGCTGTCTTCATGCTGAAACCCTTGCAATGTCTGTACCCAGGAGGCGCGCGCAGAGGCATCGGCAGGAAAAGCGCCGACCATGTATAGGATGTTTGCAGCATCGGCACAGCCATATTCATTGAGACCCAGTGCGCGGTCTCCGGCAGAGTTTTGCCAGATCCAACGAGCATAGGCGCCCGGATGATCCAGCTCGTGCGTGTGTAGGACCTGCATAGCACGGTCCAAAATAGGTTGAAGATCTCTCATTGAAAATAACCTCCTTTATGTTTATACGCCCAGCAACATGAATTGGGCGAGGGACGAGACACCGAAAAGTATGGAAGTCCCCAGGAAAACCCGGCGGGGCCATCCCCGCGCGTGTTCCAGGTAAAGACCCAGACCCACGATACCGACAAAGAGTGTAGGCACCATATAACGATAACTCTGGGTACAGACATGGGGATAGGAATAGCAAAAGATGATAAATGACAGGAAAACCAATCCATAAGTGCCCCATAGAGTGATACGCGCAGATACGCTGAGGCGGGAACGCCACATGTACCGGATCATTCCATACAGAGAATAGGCGACAAGAACAATATTCGACCAGAATAACAGGAAAGAGGCAGAGTAGATGGAATCCTGGTAGCGCGTCAGCGTCTGCTCCTCAAATACGGAGGATTTCAACAGAGCCAGGAAGATGTTGTGTTCCAGATAGGTGGCTCCATTTTCTCCATAAGAAATATAAAGATACTGGAACTGTTCCGGAGAGAGATCAAAGAGTCTCGACCAGAAGGAGTAGGTATCTCCCAGGTACTGGCTGCTTTCTGTAGAGAGGGCTGGCACATAGGTCAGAGGCATCTCGAATAGAAGATAGCAGCGGATATACCACCATAGACCCAGCGGCAGGCAAATCAGTGCAAATACAAGAAACTGGGGCAGAAGCGTCTTTGTCCAACGCGGCGTATGCAGCAGTTTCCACAGGAACACGAGCGCTGTCGCGGGCGCCAGATAGGCCACTGATAATTTGGTGGACATGCCCAGACCGATAGAAAGAGCCAGTATCACGATGTTCTTAAAGCAGGGCTTCTGACTCCAGCGCAGGGTATAGAGCATGGTAAGCAGCATGAAGAGAATCGATAACATGTCGTTATTGATGCTGCCGGCCAGAAAGATCATGTAAGGATGCAAGCAAAAGACAGCCAGCGGCAAAAGCAGGGAAAGCCCCTGAAAGGATAGCTCCCGCAACAGCCGGTACATCAGAATCATGCAGGCGGAAGAATAAAATAACGTCAGAATCTGAATGCTCTTCCAGCTTTGTTCCCAGGAAGCGCCCAGGAGTCGGTTCAGCGATACCCATAATGCGGACAGGATATGGTGAAGCGGCGGATGATAAAACTGAAACTCCTGCCTGGGATCAAAATCCGGCAGATGTCCGTAGGTATAGAGATACCGAATATAACCTGCATGACCATTGGTACTGTCGGTAAAACTATGCACATCGTGTTGACGGGTTCCGATCCCGGTATATAGGACATAAACGAGTTTTAAAAGGAAACCGGCGGCAAGGATGAGAATGACCCATTTTTCCTCCTGCGCCACATCTTTTGCCAGAATCCAGCACAGTCCCATGGTCAGAATGCTGAAACCGGCGACCGAGACGAGGACGGGAGAGACAATCCCTGTGATGACCAGAATCCAGCCGATCATCACAGCCAACAACAGCCCCAGCCAGGGAAGCCCTTTATTTCGACTCATGATAGGACTTTTCGGTGTTCACATTCCAGATCCTGGAATGATCCGTGCTGCCAGAGAGCAGGCAATCTACGGCCTCCATCGCGCTCAGCATGGAATGATCCATATTGTTATACCGATGCTGGCCATTGCGGCCGACACAATACAGGTTTGGATATGTATCCAGATACTGAATCAGCGTATGAATCTCACTATAGGTATCAAAATAAGCGGGATATGCTTTTTTCACCTTTTCGCGGTGGGCATCCATCACGTCATCCGCGCTGCCTAAGATCCCCATGGAAACCAGCTCCTTGGCGGCCAATTGGATGCATTCCTGGTCGGACAGATTCCAGAAGGCGTCGTTTTCCTGACAAAAATATTCCAAACCGATCCAGACCGAATGTTCAGGATCTTTTACCATATAGGGAGACCAGTTGTTGAAGATCTGTATCCGTCCCAGTTTTACATGCGTTTCCTGTACGTAGATCCAGCAATCGGGTACGATATTGCCGAGCGTGGGAATCGAAGTTTCGTTGACGAGGCGCAAACGGGGAACCAGTAAACCTACGGTGACAAAGTCTCGATAGGGCAGGCCCTGGGCGATTCTCCGCACATCCTGGGGTACTTCTGCCTCGGACATATCCGCCACCAGATCCTTTAAGGGCATCGAGGAGAAGAAGTAGTCTCCCTCGAAGGTCTTGGGACCATCGGGTGTATCACAGACAACAGAGGTGACGCGTCCATCCTGAGTGTGGATCCGGGTGACTTTGTGATGAAGACAGAGCGATGCGCCCAGTTCTTCCGCCTCCTGTGCTACCTGCTCCCAGAGCTGTCCCGGTCCATATTTAGGGTACCAGAATTGTTCGATGAGAGACGTTTCGGTCTGCGCATTGTCGGAATGACCCCATGCTTTCCGGGCAATGTCTTTTAACATGGCCACGATAGAGAGTCCCTTGACTCGCTGAGCCCCCCAGTCGGCGGAGATTTCCTTGGGATGCCGGCCCCATACCTTAGCCGTATAATCTTCAAAGAACATACTGTAAAGCGTTTTGCCGAAGCGGTTGATGTAAAAATTCTCCAGGGAATCTTCCGGACGCTTGAGAAGCAGTGAACGCAGGTAGCTGAAACCTACTTTCAGGGTGCGGAAGAATCCCAGATTCTGAAGTGTCTGCCATTTCAGGCGCACGGGATAATCGAAGAATTTCTTGAGATAATAGATACGGGAAATGCGATGGCGTACCAGCATGACCCGGTCGGCCGTATCAGGGTTAGGTCCGCCTGGCGCGAGCGGCGATTCGCGATGCAGCAGGCGGTCATCCATACTGGGAGTCCCCTGCAGCGGCATGCGTGCCTTCCACCAGTCCATGACCCGATTATCCTTTGAGAAGAAGCGATGACCGCCGATATCCATTCGATTGCCGTGGTACTGTACCGTGCGGGAAATGCCGCCGATAGCGCCGCTCTCCTCTAAAATCGTTATATCGTATTGATCCGGCGCTTTGCGTAATAATTCTAAAGCCACAGTCAATCCTGCCGGCCCCGCGCCGATAATGATCACTTTTTTCATATGTCTCACCTCTTGGATAGTATAACACACCCGAAGAATATTGTCCATGAAAGGGAAAGAAAGTTACAGGAAATTCAAAAATGTTTCGAAGATATAAATTGCGAAATAGGAGGCGCGGTGCTATACTGAATACAAAAGGAGGAGAGACTATGCGGCAGGTTTTTGATGGAAAACAGATGCAACAGATGGACGGATGGGCCATTCATCAGCTGGGGATTCCGGGACGGATCCTGATGGAGAGGGCCGCGGAGGCATTGTGCCGGCGAGTCATGGAGGAATCGCCAGCGCGCGTGATCGTACTATGCGGAACAGGAAACAATGGAGGAGATGGTTTTGCCGCCGCCCGTCTTTTGTGGGAACGCGGCGTCAAGGTTCGGGTATTTATTATAGGAAAGCAGGAGAAGCTGTCGGGAGCAGGAGATGCTGCGCATAATTTACGACGTCTGGCGGAATTCCCGATTCCTGTGGTATGGGGCGTTCCAGAAAAGGAGGAAGCGGATTGCATAGTGGACGCGCTCTTTGGAACGGGTTTGGATCGTCCGATTGTGGGAGAAGCCGCCCGCGCCATCGCGTGGATGAACGCGCAGAAGGTTCCTGTCGTCGCAGCAGATATCCCCTCCGGGGTACACGCGGGCACGGGACAGGTGTTGGGATGCGCGGTGCAGGCTGCTCGTACGGTTACGTTCAGCCGCATGAAGTCGGGATTGTGCCTGTATCCGGGAAGAAGGCTGGCAGGCCGTGTGGATGTGGAGGATATCGGCATACCGAGTCCGAATCCGATCGAGGAAGAAGCATCCTCGTGGACGTTAGATGAGCAATCTGCCGGACAGATTTTGCCGCCGCGCCGGGCAGACAGTCATAAGGGAACGTATGGCAAAGCCATGATTGTGGCGGGGAGCCCGGGAATGATGGGAGCGGCTGCTTTCACGGCATCCGCGGCATATCGTGTGGGCGCTGGTCTGGTGCGCTGCCTGATTCCGGAACAGGGGTCTGCGGCTATGACGGCTCGGGTGCCGGAAGCGGTACAGATCCTGTATCGCGAGGAAGAGACGCCCCTTCTGCCGGAGGATAGCACGGCGGTCCTCATCGGCCCGGGTCTTGGAAAAAACGAGGCATTGTTTCATCATTGTATGAAGAACGTGCCCCAGGAGACGCCGCTGGTAGTGGACGCGGATGGACTGAATCTATTAGCGAAACACCCGGAATGGGGACGGGCCGGGATGATTCTGACGCCACATATGGGAGAGGCTTCGCGTCTTTCCCATAAGCCGGTCGAAGAGCTCTATGAAGATCTGCCGCGCTCGGCGCAGGAACTCGCGCGGCAGTACCAGTCGATTGTTGTGCTGAAATGTGCCTCTACCGTGACGGCGGATCCGGAGGGGCATGTGGCGATCAATACCACAGGGAATCCAGGGATGTCCACCGCCGGATCCGGGGATGTGCTGGCGGGCATTTTGACAGGTCTCCTGGCGCAAGCTAAGGAATCGAATTGGCAGTTAGCGGCTCTGGGTGTTTGGCTTCATGGCCGCGCCGGAGATGAGGCCGCGGGGGAACGAGGACTGTACGCACTGATGGCATCAGACATCCTGCATTTTTTACGTCCTGATTTTCTAATTCAGGAATAATTATAGAGTGAATCGCGTATACTGTAAGGAATCCCTATCATGAGGAAGTAGAATGTGTCAGAATCATTCGTATTCATGGCCTCGGCCATTGGGTTTTGTACTGGCCGGATTGCTTCTCTTCGGCGGATGCGGAGGAGAGCGCAGTCCGGGGCCTATGACGGAGGCTGCGCTTTGGGAGTTCTGGTCCCAGCTTTCCAGCTATGAAGCCACTATCCAGATCACATTTTTTACGAATCAAACTGGGAATACATATACCGTACGGCAGCAGGCACTCTCCTCCGGGCCCTATCGAATGGAGATCGTAGCGCCGGAGAACGTAAAAGGAGTCTTGACACTGTTTGACGGAGAAAAGACGATTCAGGAAGATCCCTCCATTGGTATGCGAGTAACGGCAGCGGAAACCCCCGTCCGGGATGCATTGTTTGTGTATTCCTTCTGGCAGCAGTATGCGCAGACAGCCTCTTCCTCATCGGATGAAAAGGAGTCCCAGGAGGAGTATATGTGGGAGATTCAGATGGAAGGTACGCATGAGAAATTGGATCATGCCAGGCTGTGGCTTGATGGTGAAACAGGCAGCCCGAAACGTATGGAAGTGTACGATCGGGAGAATCAGGTGTCCATTCAGATGGAATATCTGGATTTTCAGCCGAATATGGACCTGGATCCGAGTATATTTACGATCACATAAAGGAGTATAGCATGCAAGAAGAGAAACGTTACCGGGCGGCGGCCATCATAGACCTGGCCGCCCTGGAATGGAATATAAATGAGATTAAAAAGCATTTGGCAAAGGGAGTATGCCTGATGGCCGTGGTAAAGGCTGATGCTTATGGGCACGGCTTTTCCGGTATGTACCCTACATTCAGGAAGTGCGGCGTCGATCAGTATGCTGTGGCGTTCTGGCAGGAGGGAGCACGGCTGCGGGAACAGGGGGTGACAGAACCGATTCTGATTCTGGGAGACACGATGGATGAGGAAATGACCGAAGTGGTACGCTATGATCTGATGCCGGCGATTTTTACCGAATCTATGGCCAGGGCGTACTCGGAGGCGGCGTGCCAGGCAGGAATCTGCGGCCGCGTACATATTAAGCTGGATACAGGGATGGGACGTATTGGATTTCCCTGTCGTGAAGAAGCCGTAGAGGCGATCCAGCGGATCGGGGAGCTTCCCGGAGTACAGCTGGAAGGGATCTTCAGTCATTTTGCCAGGGCAGATGAGACGGATAAGACCGAGGCAAGAAAGCAATACGAAAGATACGTATGGGTTCTTTCCATGCTGGAACACCGGGGAATACGGATTCCGGTGCGGCATATTGACAATAGCGCAGCGATCATGGAGATGGAGAATACACAGCAATCCATGGTGCGTGCGGGAATTATCCTGTATGGACTGTATCCGTCTTCGGAGGTGGATCGGGATAGACTTTCCTTAAGGCCGGTACTGCGCTGGATCTCTCATGTATCTTATGTGAAGACGGTACCCGCAGGGACACCGATTGGCTACGGAGGGACATATGTGACGAGCATGCCTTCGGTCATTGCGACGATTCCTGTGGGATACGCGGATGGATATAGCCGCGGACTGTCGAATCGGGGCAAGGTACAGATTCGGGATCAGGAAGCTCCCATCCTGGGACGAGTTTGTATGGACCAATTCATGGTAGATGTGACGCATATTCCGAATGTACAGAGGGGAGATCCTGTCATCCTTCTGGGAGAAAGATTTGGAGCGGAACAGATGGCAGATCTTCTGGGAACGATCTCATACGAAGTGGTGTGCGACATTTCGGGACGTGTCCGGCGCATCTATCAAAATTAAAATGCACAAAAAAGGCGGGTCCTGTATAAAATAAAGAAAGGACGGCCATACTGAAGGTGTGAGCAAAGACAAAAAGGAGTGGTACTACATATGGTACACGCAAACGGGGTGCAGAGTCATGGTTGTTAGAAGAGGCGATGTTTTCTACGCGGATTTGCGTCCGGTAGTGGGTTCAGAACAGGGCGGGATTCGTCCGGTAGTCATCTTGCAGAATGATGTGGGAAATCGATATAGCCCGACGGTCATATGCGCGGCGATTACCTCTAAGATGAATAAGGCGAAGATGCCGACGCATGTGGAAGTCGTGGGCAGTCCGGATATGCTGGTGAAGGATTCGGTGATTCTTCTGGAGCAGATCCGCACGATTGATAAGAGACGATTGAAAGAATGTATTTGTCATCTGACCGACGCGGTCATGGAACGAGTCGATCATTGTCTTTTGGTCAGTGTAGGACTGGCAGACAACTGTCCTGCGACGGGAAATGCCGTGGGGCAATAGGGCATGCGGGCGTAATGGCTATCGTATAGGGAAGAGTCAGGTCACTTGTGAGATCTGGCTCTTCTTTTGCTTGAAAGGGATATGCCCCCAATTCTCTGCCGGGATGGAGATGACAGTCTTTTTTTATTCCTGCAAAACATTTTTCATGGCGGCCAGAAAAGATTTCAGGAGAGGACGGCCCTGGAGAGATTTGTAATAGACTCCAAAGGAAATGGAAAACTCTTCTTTGAGCGGGACTCTGGCGAGATGGGGATCAGTAGGCAAGAGAAGATCTGGCAACAGAGATATGCCCAGACCGGCTTTGACAAGGACGGTCGCGCTTTCCGGAGATTCTGCGAAATGAAAATCGGAGAAGGGACGACCTTCCATACAGCGTCCCTGCAGCTGAAAGACCGGGGATGGCGCCATACCGGGTACGCTCAGGATCAGCGGTGTCTTCCGCAGATCGGAGAGGGCAAGCTGTGTATACGCCGCAAGGGGATGGTTCTTTGGGCAGACACATACGATGGGAGACTTTATAAATTCCCGGTATGTGCCGGGGATTTTATTTGTATTCGATTCCTGAAAACCGACAATCGCGTCGACCTCCTCTTCTTCCAGAAGACGGTATAGATGCGGAAAAGTGACAACGCGCAGGCGGGGATGCAGAGTCGGTGTCTCAAGCGCCATCTGCCGCAGTACATCCGATAAGAGAAAAAGATGCGTGTAACTATGACAGCCGATGGAGAAAGGTTGTATTTCCTTAGATTCCGGGTTTTCAAATCGTTTCTTAGCACGCAGAGAGATCGCCGCGATATTACGGGCATCTTCCAGAAAGAGAATGCCTTCTTGTGTTAATTCGACGATACGCGTGGTTCGGCGAAAGAGTTTTACGCCAAGCTCCTCTTCTAAAGAGCGGATCTGATGCGTGACGGCCGGCTGAGTTACATTCAATCGTTCGGCGGCGCGAGCGAAGTTCAGAGTTTCTGCGACCTGTATAAAACAATCAATCTGAAACGTATTCAAGGATCAAGACCTCCTATTGATTAAATTTATTTATCAATAATAACACATTTTGAATTCACAAGCAAGCAAAATGCAGTATAATAGTTCACGTGCGAAATATTCACACGCGAACAAGAAGGGAGAGGAGAGTATGGAAGGAACACAGATGATCCGTCTGCTGAAGCAGCTGCATCTGGCCATGCAGAGATTTGGACGCAGCCAGATGGATCATAAGGATCTGAGCACAGCCCAGCATATCCTGCTGGAATATGTATTAAATAAAAGACTGGAACCGCTCTATTCCACAGATTTGCATAAGTATATCGGCATTTCCAAAGCGGCGGTTTCTGCCACCCTAAAAGGATTGTATACAAAGGGGTATGTCACCTTTTTGAGAGAAGAGACCGACGAACGGAAAAAACGGATTTTCCTGACAGATAAAGCCTTACAAGAAGCGGAAGTGATCGAGAAAGAGATGCAGGCTGGGGAAGCGCGGCTGTGTCAGGGGATTTCCGCGGAGAATCTGGAGGTGATCCGGCAGGGGCTCTGTCAGATGATTCAAAATATGAAAGAGGGGGAGGATATGCCATGATTGGCATCTTGCTAAAACAAGTCAAGCAATATAAAAAAGTATCGATTTTAACGCCGATTTTTACGGCGTTGGAAGTGGTCATGGAAGTATTGATCCCGTTTATTATGGCGTCTATCATTGATAAAGGAATCGAAGCGGGAGATATGAATCAGGTGTATTTTTATGGCGCGATCATGTTGGTGATGGCATTCTTCAGTCTTTTGTTTGGGATTCTGGCTGGACGGTTCGCGGCGGCGGCTTCTTCAGGATTTGCCAGTAATCTCCGCGACGCCATGTATGAGAATATACAGACATTTTCATTTTCGAATATTGATAAGTTCAGTACCGCAGGACTGGTGACCCGTATGACAACGGACGTGACGAATGTACAGAATGCCTATCAGATGATCCTGAGGATTACGGTGCGCGCGCCGTTGATGCTCATCTGCAGCATGGCGATGTGTTTCTTTATCAATTTGAAACTCAGCAGCATCTTTCTGGTGGCCATGGGGGTGCTTGCCATCGCTCTGATTCTCATCATGAGCAAGACGACAAAAATCTTTGACCAGGTTTTTCGAAAATATGATGACCTGAACGCCAGTGTACAGGAAAATGTATCCGCGATTCGTGTTGTCAAAGCTTTTGTACGTGAGGAGCATGAGAACGAGAAATTCAGCGCGGCTTCGGAACGTCTGTATAAATTGTTTGTCAAGGCGGAAGGCATTCTGGCGCTGAATAATCCTGTGATGATGCTCGTTGTATACGGATGTATTACGGCACTGTCCTGGTTTGGCGCCCGTTTCATTGTGGGTGGCAGCCTGACCACGGGAGAACTGACCTCCATGTTCAGTTATGTGATGAGTATCCTGATGTCGCTGATGATGCTTTCCATGATCTTTGTCATGCTGACCATGAGCGCGGCCAGTGGACGGCGTATCGCAGAGGTACTCGATGAGAAGCCAGATCTGACCAACCCGGAAAAACCTGTGATGGAGATTTCGGATGGACGCATTGATTTCAATCATGTGAGTTTTTCCTATAAGCATGGCGGAGATGGAGAAGAAACGTTGCATGATATTGATCTGCATATCGCATCCGGGGAGACCATCGGTATCATAGGAGGTACCGGATGTGGAAAATCCAGTCTGGTGAACCTGATCAGTCGTCTGTATGATGTAGACGAAGGCTCTGTGAAGGTGGGCGGCCGGGACGTACGAGAATATGATATGGAGACGCTGCGAAATCAGGTGGCCGTGGTATTGCAGAAAAACGTTCTGTTTTCCGGCACGATACTGGATAACCTGCGCTGGGGAAAAGAAAACGCCACGGAAGAAGAATGCAGGGAGGTATGCCGGCAGGCTTGCGCTGACGATTTTATTGAGAAGATGCCGAAGAAGTATGAGACCTGGATTGAACAGGGTGGTACGAATGTGTCCGGCGGACAGAAACAGCGTCTCTGTATTGCCCGCGCACTGCTGAAGAAACCGAAAGTGCTGATTCTGGATGATTCTACCAGCGCGGTGGATACGGCGACAGATGCCCGGATCCGGGAGGCTTTCGCGAAGAAGATCCCGGGTACGACGAAACTGATCATCGCGCAGCGGATCTCCAGCGTGCAGAACGCGGATCGGATCCTGGTTCTGAATGAGGGCCGTATCAGTGGTTTTGGCACCCATGAACAGTTGCTTCAAAGTAACGAAATCTATCGAGACATCTATGAGACGCAGACGCAGGGCGGCGGCGACTTTGATCAGCAGGAAGGAAAGGAGGATGCGTGATGGCACAGAAAAGTTTACGAAATAACAAAGGCACCATTCTGCGGGTCCTCAAGTATATGGTGAAGGGGTATCCCATTTCTTTTATCGTTGTGATTCTCTGTATTATTGGATCCGCGCTGGCGACGGTACAGGGAACTCTGTTCGCGCAGAGTCTGATTGATGATTATATTATACCGCTGACACAGGTGGCAAATCCGGATTTTGCCCCTCTTGCCTGGGCGTTGGCGCGTATGGTTCTGATCTATGGCATTGGGATCGTGTGCGCCTACGCGTATAACCGAATCATGGTCAACATCAGCCAGGGGACGATGCGCAATCTGCGTGTGAGGCTGTTTACGCATATGGAATCGCTGCCGATTCGATATTTTGATACCCATGCGCATGGCGACATCATGTCGGTGTATACGAACGATGTGGATACATTACGTCAGCTCATCAGTCAGAGTATACCGCAGACGATTCATTCTTCCGTGTCGCTGGTGACAACCTTTGTGACCATGGTACTTCTGGATATTCCGTTGACGATCGTCACGGTTCTGATGGTCCTGGTGATGCTCTATGTGGCCGGCAAACTGGGCGGTAAGTCCAGGTCCTATTTCCTGAAGCAGCAGAAGGCGCTGGGTAAGGTCAACGGTTATATTGAGGAAATGATGGAAGGACAGAAGGTGGTCAAGGTATTCTGCCATGAAGAAAAGAGTCTGGAGCAGTTCCGGTTCCTGAACGAGGATTTGCGGCAGAGCGCTTATAACGCGAATAAATTCGCGAACATCCTGATGCCTGTCAACGGTAACCTGGGGAATATCAGCTATGTCCTGTGTGCCGTCATCGGCGCGATCATGGCGCTGGGCGGCTATTCCGGGCTGACATTAGGAACTCTGGTTTCTTTCATGTCCCTGAATAAGAATTTCACACAGCCTGTGACGCAGATCAGCCAACAGCTCAACAGTATCGCGATGGCGATGGCCGGTGCGGAGCGTATCTTTAACATGATGGACGAGGAGCCTGAGGAAGATCACGGCTATGTGGAACTGGTGAACGCGAAGGTGATGCCCGATGGTACGCTGACGGAGACATCGGAGCGTACTGGAGTGTGGGCATGGCGCCATCCGCATCAGGCGGACGGGACCGTCACCTACGTGAAGCAGGAAGGCGATGTGGTCTTCGAGGATGTGACTTTCGGCTATAATCCAGATAAGACGATTCTTTATGATATCAACCTGTACGCGAAACCCGGTCAGAAGATCGCGTTTGTCGGCAGTACCGGCGCGGGCAAGACGACGATCACGAATCTGATCAATCGTTTTTATGATATTCAGG
>CALBGL010000045.1 GCA_937892735.1 uncultured Clostridia bacterium
ATTGAACTGACTCAGAACCAGCACCCCATTTTGCTCTATCCCCCATTGCAACACCATTTTTACAAAGGGAACTAAAATGGTAAGAGCTAGCAGACGATACAAGAACTCAAACAGGAGGAGCGTCTGTGGATCCCAGCGAACCAGCCGAAATACCATCTGAAAGATGGTTCTTCCATCTCGGTACAGCTTTTGTATACGGACTCTCACGCGGTCTCCTCCCTTCCTGATAATAGCCTTATTGTAGGCGATTCCCATCTAAAAGTCAATGAAGGAAAGACTTACAAATCATTAGGATTCCTTAATTTTTTCTTTTCTTTCCTTCGTTTTTTTGTTATAATCTGTATATTCTCCAATGAACGCAAGGGAGGCGTACACCATGATTTTGATCCTATCCATTCTTTTTATTCTTAGCATCCTCTGCGGGGTTTTATTGTTGACCGCTCATCTAATCTTACGCCGAATTTTTGGAGTAAGGTGCGAGGGAAATCCCAATGTGACATATTTTCAGGCTGAGGATTTTCCCGGTATGCAGGCACAGAGTGTCTCCTTTCCTTCGAATCGGGGACAACTTTTACGCGGTTTTATATATTCTATAGAGTTTCCCTTTTATAAGGGGCTGATCGTATTCGTCCATGGCATGGGGGGAGGCCATACCGCCTATATGACGGAAATTCATACGCTTGCGCAGGAGGGCTATCTTGTACTTGGGTATGATAATACAGGTACGATGCTCTCCGATGGAGCCGAATTAGGTGGTTTTCCGCAGGCGTTTCTGGATCTTCGCCATGCGATCTCTTTTTTGCGGAACTCTCCTGTCTATCGTTCATATCCTCTCTTTCTTATAGGACATTCCTGGGGAGCCTATACGGTATGTAATTTCCCGCATCTTCACGAAAATATCCAGGGAGTCATCGCACTCTCCGCCTTTGACAATATGAGCAGTCTTCTGGTTCGCCTCATACAGAATCAAACCGGGAAACGACTTTCTTTTCTTAAGCCTTTCTTTCTCCTATCCTTATTCATAGAGTATCGGAGATTGGCCCTGTATCGTCCCTCTTACTCGCTTCAGGATGCAAATTGTCCAGTTCTGATTCTGCATGGAGATCATGATTCTACGGTTCCCTTAGAAGAAAGTCCATTGGCACACCAGGAAGTTTTAGATCAGAATCCGTATATTCAGACGCAAATATGCCCTGGCAAGGGACATAATGTCTATGCCTCTGTCAGGGCTGAGCAATATATGGCGCAGGTCTTTGATTCCTATGAAAAACTGGAAAAAGAGTATGATCCGCAACTTCCTCCGGAAATTCGCCTGGAATACTTTGAAAAAGTTGACTTCCGCAGAATGACCGAAGAAGATCCCGATATCATGTCCTTGATTTCAAACTTTCTGAATCAATGTCTTCCGGAAGAGGAGGAAAAAATACACTGATGCAAGTGCCCTCTCCCAGGGCGCTTTTCATTTGGATCTGAGCGCCATGCTGCTGTACGATATGCTTGACGATCGCAAGCCCCAGTCCGGTTCCTCCCGTCTCCCGAGACCTCCCTTTATCCACTCGATAAAAACGTTCAAAGATCCGTCGCTGATGTTCTTCGGGAATACCGATTCCAGTATCCTGTACTTCCAGAATCGTACCATGAGTCCGCGGATCCGCTTTTACCCGAACCGTTACCTTTCCGCTTGGCTTATTATAGCGTATCCCATTATCACACAGATTGGCCACCAATTCTTCCAGCATGCCTTCTTCTCCTAATACCTGATGAGAACTCCCCTCCAATACCAGACTGACTTCATGGCGCTGCGCCAGTAGCTCTGCCGATTCCAGGCAGCGGGACGCGATCTGATACAAATCCACTGGTCGTAAATCTTTGATCATTTCTGGCTCATCTAACCGTGAAAGCTCCAGAATATCTCCAATGAGCTTCAGCATGCGTCCCGCCTCTTTATGGATCTTTTCCGCGCACCTCGGTACATCCGCATCTTTGACCATGCCGTTTTCCATCATTTCCGCATACCCCGAAATGGTTGTCAACGGAGTCTTTAACTCATGCGAAACATTGGCTGTAAAATCCTGACGCAGTTTTTCCAGTTCACTGTTTTTTTTCTGATAGGCCATCAAAGCGTCGGAAAGAGGCTGCAATTCCTTATATAAGGAAAGTTCCCCCACATGATCCAGCTGCTTCGCCATGGTTTCCACAGGTTCCATCATTTTCTTAGTCAATAGTATGGAGAATAAGATGGACACCATCACAATCAGGCATCCTACCCCTAATAACCCCCACAGAACATTCGTATACATCGAAAAGATACTCTCTGTCTCCAAAGATACTCTTAAAATATTGCCATCATTCAAAAGCCGCGCATAATAATACGTATCCACCGAAAGAGTCAGGGATTCTCTATGCGCATCTCCTGTGCCTCCTTCTAACGCCTCTTTAACCTCCGGACGCTCCAGATGATTGTCCATGGTATCCGCGTTCGCGTCGCTCTCATACAGCACAGTTCCTTCGGGAGAAATCAATGTGATCCGCATATCGTAATCGCTAAACTGAGAAAAATTGATTTGATGATCCTGCTCATAACCATCACACAATATATCGGCCATCACCTCCATATCCATCTGTACATGATGAATATAGGCACCGGACAGGCTGAATAAACAGATCACAGCCGTTATCACCATCGTAACGACTCCCATACCAATCAGACTCTTATTGATCCGCGATTTCATGCTGTTCATTCTTTCATGCTCCTCTCCTTTCAGACGAAAGATCACTCTGTATCTTCTGCCTTATATCCCACACCTCGTACTGTTTTGATATATTTTCCACCATCACCAAGTTTCTGTCTCAACGTCTTAATATGCACATCCACCGTACGGGTTCCGCCATCAAACTGATATCCCCATATGCGATCCAGTAATTTTTCTCTGGATAGAACAACCCCGGGATTTTCCAAAAGAATCTTCAGAAGTTCATATTCTTTATAGGTAAGTTCTACTACACTGCCATCGACTGTCACTTGACGACGTTCATCCCGCATCTCAATCGAATTACATCGCAGAACCGATTCTTTCTGATTCATCTCCTGACGATGCTGTTCGGCTCGGCGAAGCAACGCTCGGGCACGCGATACCAGTTCTAATACTCCAAAAGGTTTGGCCAGATAATCATCCGCGCCGAGATCCAGTCCTCGTACTTTATCCAGCTCACTATCCTTGGCGGTTACCATCATCACGGGAATCAACGCTGTTTTGGGAGAAGCACGCAGCAACTTAAGAATCACAAGGCCATCATCCCCTGGCAGCATGATATCCAGAATCACAAGACCCGGCAGTTCTTCTTCACACGCTGCGAAAAAACTCTTACTATCCTCAAATCCTTTCGTCTTGAAACCACTGTTTTCCAGAGCGTACTGTTCCATCTCCCGGATACTCTCATCATCTTCCACAATATAGATCCATTCTGATGCCATAATGCCTCCATTCTCAATTCAGGCTGTATTTGACCTTGAATTGCTCGTAATCTTTTACAAAATTTCCATTGGATTCCTTTACCTGACTCAGATACTCATGCAGCCGATAACTATCTTCCTCGATTTGGATCAGACACCCTCCTATATTAGAACAATGATCTGCCACTCTCTCATAATTCGTCAGAAGATCGGTAAAGATAAATCCCTGTTCTATCGTACACTCACCATTTTTCAGACGTTCTACATGACGATTTCTCAACTGATTGCACAGATGATCAATAACCTGTTCCAAAGGTTCTACCTTAGATGCTAATGGTAAATCATTCTGGATAAATGCGGAAATCGACATATCCACGATTTCGCTCACTGCAGACTCCACAATCCGCAATTCTCCGGATGCTTCTACGGAAAAGTTGACGCTTTTTTCCTGAATCTCTTCTGCGGTTTCCAAAATGCGGATAGCATGATCTGCAATTCGTTCAAAATCATTGATACAATGCAGAATCTTTGAAATCTCCCGGCTCCCCTGCATCGTCGGATTTATGCTGCTCAATCGAACCAGGTAAGTCCCAAGACGATCTTCATAGACATCTGTCCGTTTCTCCATACCATAAATCTCTTCTGATTCCTGCGCGTGAAAATCAATAACCTGGCCGATGGCCGCACTAAGCGCTCTTTGGCAGATCTTTGCCATATCCCAACTTGCTTCTTTTGCTCGTTCAATCGCAATAGTAGGAGCCGCGAAAAGCCTTTCATCCAGAATCAGTACGTCCTCCTTTAATTCTCCCGAAGGTCGTTTTCCCCTTTCATTTTCCTCTTTGTGAATTGTCTTCTCCGCCAGTCTGACCAGTCCCTTCGAAACAGGCAATAGGATCAGTGTTGTCATCAGATTAAACAGCGTATGAATCGCGGAAATCTCTACCATGCCCACCGTCATATCTGTCAATGCGATAGGCAGCCACATCTGCATCAGATAGTAAAGTACCAGGAAAATAGCGACTCCGATCAGATTAAAATACAAATGAATCATCGCAGCTCTTCGGGCATTTTGATGCGCCCCGATTCCCGCGAAAAGCGCGGAAACGCAGGTTCCAATATTCTGTCCCAGAATGATGGGGATCGCAATTCCATAGGTGATCTGTCCTGTCGTAGATAACGTTTGCAAGATCCCGATGGTGACGGAAGAACTTTGAATCATCGCCGTCACGATGCATCCGATCCCGATACCTAGAATCGGATTTGAAAACAATTGCATTAAACGTGCAAAAGTATCGGATACTGCTAGTGGTTTCACCATGACGCTCATAATCTGCATTCCAAAAATCAGAATGGCAAATCCAATCAGAATCATCCCCAGATCTTTTTTTCGACTGTCCTTTTGCCTCGCATTAGAACGAAACAACAATATCACACCGACCATTGCCAACAAGGGCGCATACGTAAATGGGTTTAAAAAGCGTATCCAAAAACCTTTTCCCTGTATCCCTGTGAGACTCAGTATCCATGGCGTTGCTGTGGTACCAATATTAGCCCCCATAATCACGCCTACCGCTTGAGATAATCGCATAATACCGGAATTGACAAACCCTACGACCATGACTGTTGTTGTCGATGAACTCTGCAGGATTGCCGTCACGACAGCGCCCAGCAATACTCCAATGATCGGATTCGCTGTTTTCCTCTCTAATATGCCCTGCAGTTTACTACCGGACAGTGTTTCCAGTCCCTTCCCCAATAGATTCATTCCATATAGAAAAAGGGCAAGACCTCCAATCCAAGTAAACACGGCAAAAATATCCATTCTCCCTCATACTCCCCCCCAGAACATAAATTTTACTTTTTGTGAATTTCATTTTACAAATATCCAGTAAAATGAAAACGACAGTTTTGTAAACTTTACGTAAAATAGGGACGGATCTATACACCTTCTTATGCTACGGTTCCTTTCGCGATTCTGACGACATACTGACATCCATAATCAAATCCTGTTGCATGCAATGTCAGCATACCCTGTTCCGGATTCTGCATAAACGATAACTCCTGTCCGTTATCCATCCATTGTATTTTCTGGATCTTCTGATGAATCCCAGAAAACGTCGCCAGACGACTTCCCCGCTTTCCTACGGTCACGTTTTCATTTCCAGAGATACCCAGATCAAAGACAAGTAAGTAAATCGTTCCTTCATCCCCCACCAAACCAAAATCATCCCGCTCACCTTGAATTCCAGCCGGTCTTCCCGTATAGATCGCTTCTCCAAACAGATTCATCCATTCTCCGACGCATAGCGCCAGTGCTTCGGACATTTCCGGAATCGCGCCTTGACCCATGGGACCGATATTGAGCAGAAGATTCGCACCGGCTTTACGACATAAACACAGCGTCCGAATACACTCTCCAGGAGATTTATAATGAAAATCTCCCTTTCCGTATCCCCAATGGTCATTCATCGTCATACACATCTCAGACGCCACGTATTTTCCATTCTGATCTCTCAATGCGGGCATTCCCTGCTCAAATGTCACACTGTCTACTTCTCTATGAGATACCCGTCCTCTATCATCCAATCCCGTATTATTGATAATCATCGCGTCCGGCTGATATCTACGGATCATGCCATACAGACGATCCAGTTTCCAATCTGCCTGCGGCCTGCTCCAGTTGCCATCAAACCATAGCCCACCGATCTTTCCATATCGTGTACAAAGAATTTCCACCGACTGATACAGATAATCCAGATAGGCATCAAAATCATTCTCAAAAGACGACTGATACCAATCCAATGTCGTATGATAGAAAAAAGGAACGAGTCCCTCCTGCCGACATGCCTGCACGTATTCCGCCACCAAATCTCTGCCCGCCGGACTATGCATCACATCATAGTCAGAAAGCCCGTGTGTATCATATAAGGAAAAACCTTCATGATGTCGAGTTGTCAATACCATATACTTTGCGCCTGCTTTCTTTGCGAGCCGAGCCAGCATCGTTCCATCAAAATCTTCTGCCGTGAAAGTAGATTGCAGTTTTCGATACTGCTCTTTCGGGATCCGATCCTGATGCATAATCCATTCTCCCCGTCCCATCTGAGAATAGAGTCCCCAATGTATAAAGATTCCAAAAGCCATCTTCTCGAATTCCTCAATTCTTTTTTCTTTTATCATCCATTTCCACTCCTTTTCTGAATAGATATTCCTCTTCTTTACTTTATCATAGGTTGCAGAATGAAACAAGTCTTCTTTTCATTTTAAAAAAAGAACCTGCCGATGTCGGCAGGTTCTTCCGTCTCAAAATCATTCGTAACTTGCTAATCCAACGCTGTATTGCTGCATTGTCGCGTCTTTATTCTGGAAAAACGCGTCAATCTGTTCATTCAGCGTCTCCTGTCCCATACCGTCGATCGTCGAGATCATTTCCTCATATAGACCCTCCAACTGATCCGGCGCACAGGTAATCAGCTCCATAATCTTTACTTCATAGTATTCTTTTACATTCGTGAAAATTTTGATTTCTTCACTATCTGCTGTATAGGATTCTGCTCCACTATAGAAAGACAAATCCTTATAATATTTTGCGGTGATATCCAGGCTACGGATCTGAGCATCTGTAACACCATTCTTTTCTGTCATCGCGTCGATGTCGTTGGTACCAAACAGCCAATATGCGCCGACCCCATAAGTACCTTTCTTTTCGTCATCTTCCATATCATTAAACTCAGGATACAGCGTCGGAATCCCGTCTTCGTTAGAATCCCAGGATTTTCCTTCTATACCAAAACTCAATATGATCTGTGTGTCATCCTGCAGCAGATAATCCATCAGCTGTAAGCAACGTCCCGGATACTCACTGCTCTTTGTAATCATAGTCACCGTCTCATTTCCGATACCTCCGCCAATGCTATCCGCACCGTAAGACATATCTTCATAGGCGCTAGGAGCCTCAATCATAACAAAATTCCAGTCTGGATGCAATTTTTGCAGTTCTCGATTGAACCAGTCAATATTATTGGCGTCCTGATTCATATCCGCGAAAACCATGCCGGAAAATTCCTTAGCCTGCAGCTGCTCTCCGGAATCCGTGAATTCTGTCGGATCTACCAGGCCTTCATTATACAAAGTGTTGACAAATTTCAGCAGATCTAAAAACTTAGGGCTATACCAATACTTCACATATTTTCCATCAATCACATCATACCGACTTCCCAGATCGAACATGGGAAATAGCTTATAGATCAATCGCAGGTTTCCATCCGCGTCTTTTCCATTATTTCGAGACGCCTGTGCCGGAATCATATCTGGATATTGTCCTTTGACTTGACGGAGAAGATCTAAAAATCCATCCGTCGTCGTGGTATCTGGAGATCCTAATTCCTGATAAATCTGTTCTATGACAGCGACTCCCTGCTTATTCTTTGCGAAATCGCCGTTTTCCAGCATTTCTTGAGAATAATACCCATTTGGAATTCCATATACCTTCATACTATTCCAGGACATTCTCTGATGGAGTATGACATGATCTCCCAGGTTCCTGGATAAGAAATCTGGCGCGTACTCATCCTGCAGATCATCAATCGCCCAAATTCTGTCGTTGGTAGCCAATTGCTGTACGATGGACAGATGATAATCGGACATAATCATATCCGGCAATGTTCCTCCCGCAATCAACACTTGCAGCTTACTATGGGAATTATCCGGAGGAAACTGAAATTCCAGATTGACTCCTGTGTCCTCTATGATCTTCTGGCTCACATAGTCCTTTCCCCAGTAACCGTCGAAACCGGCGCTGGGAACCAATTTATCATAGAAATAGGTCAAGGTGATTCCTTCCGCCGCTTCCCACTCCCAGCTGTTTCCTTCTTTGACCTCCGCCTGACTTTCTTCTGCTGAACTGCCGCCTGTATCACTATCTGATACAGCGGAAGTATCCCCTGCTGTCGAGGAGTTTTCTCCGCCACCCGAACAGCCTATCGCGCTTACTAGAAACACGAACACGAACAACCAGGCCATCCACTTTTTCATTGCTTTCATTCTACTACCTCCTTTTGGCATTGTGTACAATTTCCTTTGAAATTGCATCCTTCTTTTGTATAAAGAATAGCATTATAATGACCAAAAGTATAGTTTGTATTATTCATATTCGTTTGTTTTTTTCACAAAAAAAGCCTGTCATCCACAATTGAAATGACAGGCCAAATCATGAGGGGGGTATTCATTGATGCCGAAATTCCGCTTTTCGGCACACTCCTATATTTCCCCTAATTTTCTATAATATACCCTGATTCTGTACAAAATGAAAAATATCCGCAATAGCTCCTTGGTTATTATCCAGCTTGGACACATAATCCGCCGCATCTCTTAACATATAAATTCCATTGGAGGGAGCTGCTCCTAGATATGCGTTTTGAACCATCTCTTTATCATTTTCATTATCCCCAATACATAAGATCTCATTTTTTTGTATAGATAAGAAAGAGGCCAATTTTAGAACCGCATTCCATTTTCCCGCGTCCTTATGCACAAATTCCAACAAATAATCCGAAGAACGAAACATCTGTACATCTTGCGGAATTTGATTCTCGATTTGTTTCTGTACCCAGATTAATTGATCCAATTCCCCCAGATTGTTATACAACATTTTATACATAGGAATATGTATATATGAATCTAAAGATGGAACACATGTACATTGACTTCCAGAGAGTCTTTCGTATCGCCGCGTACACGGAAGATAACGTTCTATCAGAAACTGATCTCCCACATAGAGATGAGGATTTACATACTCCCTATATTCTCGCCCTATACGAACTAATGTAGAAGCCGCTCCATTCGGTAAATAACAGACGCTCCATGGTTCTTTTCGATCTCCTTCATAGATACAGGCTCCATTCGAAGCGATCCAGTATTCTCCCGAATAGTTCAAATCAAGTTCTTTCACATATCGATCCATGCTTTTTTTAGAACGTCCTGAACATAATACAATTCGTACTCCCTTTTTTCTCGCTTCATCAATAGCTTGCCGATTTACCGCAGGAATTTTCTTTTCATCATCTAATAATGTCCCATCTAAATCCATGGCAATCAGTCTGATCATGTTTTATTCCTCATTTACCAGTTCATCCAGAACCTTTTGTTCCTCTGGCGCCAAACGATTCTGACTTTTTCCGTTTTCGATAATGCGCGTATATAAACAACTCGTTCCCTCTCGACTATAGATATTGTGTAACAGATATCCATTATTTTTGGTGTCCAATAATACCCATATAAACGAAAGTTCTCCGCCTAAGCCTTCAAACGCGTCGTAACGCACCATCTTTGTCTTATAAAGCGCTGCCCCGATTCGTTTCTCTACGCTTCTGGTGACATACGTCGATAACTGCTTATACTCCTCTTCCATCTTAGATACAGATTCGATACACTCCTGAATAATCCCCTCTAAAGATCCCGCCTTACGTCCTTTCGTAAGCGCCTTATACTTTTTCATCAGAAGCTGCTGTTTTTGCATAATGGAAGACATCATCATGATTCCCACAATCAGAAGAATCAGAATCAAAATCATAAATATCGCGATATTATCCAGAAAAAACTGATTCATCACAAATCCTCCCCCTATTTCCGCACTTCCAGGAAGTTTAGAATACGATCCAATTCCTCTTCCGAATGGTACTCGATCTCAATTTTCCCCTTCTTAGCGCCTTTCTTAATGTTCACTTGGGTTCCCAACAGTTCCTTCATTCGTTCTTCTGCCATTCTCGTTGCCAAATCTTTCGCTGTTTCCTTTTTCTCACTTTTTTTCTTAGCTTTCATCGGTTTTTTCTCAGCTAGAATCTGTTCCAACTCTCTTACAGTTAACTTCTCACCTATAATACGAACCGCTAACCGAGCCTGTTCGGCCGGATCCTCTAATCCCAGCAAGACCTTTGCATGTCCCATACTAATCATACCTTCGCTAATACTCTTTTGTACGGCCTCCGGAAGATTTTGCAATCGCAGAGAATTAGCAATCGCGGAACGACTCTTTCCCAATTTCTCCGCCACCTGTTCCTGTGTCATTGAAAACTCTGTCAGAAGTTTTTGATAGGCCATGCTTTCTTCCATGGGATTCAGATTCTGTCTTTGTAAATTTTCAATCAGGGAAACTGCCATAGAATCCTGAGGAGTAAATTCTTTTACGATCACAGGAATCTCTGTCAAACCTGCTAATCTGGCCGCTCTCCATCTTCGTTCCCCTGCAATAATCTTATAGTAATCCTTTTCCTTCTGCACCAATAAAGGTTGAAGAACACCATACTGACGAATTGAATCGGAAAGCTCCTGTAGTTTTTCAGGATCAAAATTTTTTCTGGGCTGTTCTCGATCCGGCTCAACAGTATAAATATCTACCGTCTGTACCACTTCCTTACTCTCTTCAGAAGATGGATTCTCCGATACAGGCATGTATTCCTCCTGAGGTTCCATCACTTCATCAGAACTAAATAATGCATCCAGTCCTTTTCCTAGTCCTCTCTTTTTCATTTTGCCCCTATCTCCTTTACTGCATTCCGAGCATTTCTGCCGCGAGACGCCTGTAGCTTTCTGCGCCCTTCGAGCTGCTATCGTAATAAATGATTGGTTCTCCATGACTGGGAGCCTCCCCTAAGCGCACGTTGCGCGGAATCATCGTACTATAAGTCTTATCCGGAAGATACTTTCGAACTTCCTGTACAACCTCATTGCACAAATTGGTTCGATTATCATACATGGTAAATACAATGCCTTCAATCTCAATCTGTGGATTTAACCTTCTTTTTACCAAATTGATCGTATTTAGAAGCTGACTTAAACCCTCTAACGCGTAAAATTCGCATTGAATCGGAACCAAAACTGAATTTGCGCTGCAAAAAGCATTTACTGTTAGCATATTCAATGATGGAGGACAATCAATCCAAATAAAATCATATAGATCCTGTACCTGATCTAACTGTTTTCTCAAAAGAAACTCTCTTTTCTCGATTCCGATCAGTTCTACTTCGGCGCCAGATAAGTCAATATTCGCAGGAATTAGATCCACCTTAAAATCCGTATGTGAAATACAAGAACGGATGCTGTTTTCTTCGAGAAGCAGATCATAACTCGTATGCTCCGCACTATCCTTATCAATACCAAAACCACTGGTTGTATTTCCTTGCGGATCAAAATCAATCACCAAAACCTTTTGACCCCTCTCCGCTAAACATGCTGCTAGGTTGATTGTTGTTGTCGTCTTTCCCACGCCGCCCTTTTGATTTGCTACTGCAATTACCTTGCCCATTGTATACTCCTTTTCAATGTTCCACGTGGAACATCTCAATTTGTTTTTTTTCATTGTTCCACGTGGAACACTCATGATTTGTTATGATCTGTAGCGCTTTTCTATGCAACCGAAAGTGCAGCGGCATTCTCGGTCCACATTCTCCATCCACATAGCTATTCTGCATTCGATCTGGTATTTGAGAAGACGTAATACAAAACTCATCTCCTCGAATCCTCAATACATACTTTGGATTTTTCGGAACCCTTTGGATGGATCTCAGCAATAATCTTTGATTGACAAATCTCTTACTATTCTTGATTCCAACAAATTCTAAAGTATCGGATTGTGGCGAATCCACTTGAAACGATCGACTTTGAATATTTGCTCCTTCTCCATTAAGTATGAGGAACATCCTCATACGTCTGTTCTCCTGTCTGTATCTTTAATGGAAATGATTCTAATTTATGGAGTTGTGCCACACCTGTTATATAATAAGCAATCTTACCAAATGTGTTTTTGATATCTTGATTTGTTGCCTGGAATATATTGACCATGTTTCCAAATCCGCATCGATTCAGAAAAAAAGTCCCGTTGACTTCTCCCACGTTCATTGTCTCAATATGCATACGAAGGAGTACGTCAATGCACTGGCTATAATCCTCTGGCATTCCCAGGTACCGCGCCACATCATTAGAAGTTCCCGCGGGAATCACCCCTAAGGGAACACGGGTCGGACTCTTCATTAAGGCTTGCAGTACCTCGTTGATCGTCCCATCTCCTCCCGCTGTGATAATCAGGCCCAGTTCCTCCATATTAGTTCTTTGAATACACGCCGCCATATCTCCTACAACCTGACTGCGAAAGATCCGTATCGTGGATCCCATATTTCCAAATACATTCAGAAAACGCTCCAGTTCAAAGCGGAAAAATGTATCTCCTGCCCTTGGATTATACAGAAGCAAAATATCCTTATTCATCTTGTCACATCTTTTCGGGGGCTTGTACACCAATCAGAGAAAGACTCGTTTTTAATACGGTTGTCACCATCTTTGTCATAGCCAGACGAGCGCTTCTCAATGTCTCCTGTTCTGCGCTCAGAATCGGATTCTCATGATAGAACTTATTAAAACTGGAAGCCAGCGCAACCGTAAACCGTGTGATGATATACGGCTCATATCTTTCTGCCGCCTCATACACTTTTTTAGGAAACTCCTCGATGATCTTCAGAAGATCCTGTGCATAAGCATCTGTCAAATACTCGCCCTTCATATCTTCCGGTCGGAATGTCTGATAATCTGCCTTTCTTAAAATACTGGATGCTCTGGCAAATGTATACTGTACATAAGGTCCCGTCTCTCCATCAAAGTTCAATACTTTATTCCAGGAGAAGGTCACGTCTTTGATTCGATTGTTAAAAAGATCATTGAACACGACAGCGCCCACACCTACCTGTTTAGCAACCTCATCGAGGTTCTCCAGATCTGGATTCTTTTCCCGCATGATCTCCTTTGTCTTGGCAATGGCCTCATCCAACAGATCCTGTAAAAATACAACCTGTCCTTCTCTCGTTGACATCTTACCGCTTTCCAGACTCACCAGTCCATAAGGCACATGCACCAGATCCTTGCTCCATTCATAGCCCATTTTCTCCAACACTTTAAAGAACTGCGCAAAATGAAGCCCCTGATCGAACGCGGTCACATAAATACATTTATAAAAATCATAGGTTTTCTTCCTATAGATCGCAGCTGCCAAATCCCGCGTAGTGTACAAAGAACTTCCATCCTTTTTCAACACCAGACAAGGCGGCATATCTGCGTCCGACATATCCACGATCATGGCTCCGTCGCTTTCCTGCAGCAGCTTCTTTTCTTTAAGTTCTTCTATTACGGCATCCACCTTATCCATATAGAAGCTCTCACCCTTATACGAATCAAACTGTACATCCAAAAGATCGTAGACCTTAGCCACCTCCTTCAGACTGATATCTACAAACCAACGCCAGATCGATAGAATCTCCTCATCCCCATGCTCCATCGCTGTGAACGCCGCTCTCGCCTCGTCATCCAGTTCGGGATTCTCCTTTGCTTCTTTATGGAAACGAACATACAGATCTAAAAGTCCCTGGATCCCCTGCTTTTCTACAAGTTCCTTATTTCCCCACTTACGATATGCAACGGCTAATTTTCCAAACTGGGTTCCCCAGTCTCCTAAATAATTGATGCGCACTGTATTGTATCCCAGATATCGATACAGCTTATGAATCGAATTACCAATAGCGGTTGTCCGCAAATGCCCGATATGGAAGGGCTTCGCAATATTGATCGAAGAATAGTCCAGAACGATCGTTTTTCCCTCGCCCTCCTTCGAAGAACCAAACTGTTCCTGGGAAGCGAACGCATCCCGTACTAGCTCCACAATTTTTACCTTATTGACAAAAACATTGACATAAGGACCTACTGCTTCGACCTGCTCAAACAAATCCTCTTCCTTGAGATGCGCTGCCACATCCTGCGCAATCAAAGCCGGTGCCTTACGAAACTGCTTAGCCAATCGAAAACAGGGAAAAGCATAATCCCCCATTTTTTTATCCGGCGGAATCTCCAGCATCTCTTCGATGACAGACGCTTCCAATTCTGAAACCGCCCTCTGTATACTCTCTACAACACATTCCTGAATCGTCATTCTATCTTCCTTTCTTCTTTCCTTGATTGATTTTATTATACCGATTTCCCCTGCATTTGTCTAGGCACAGATGGAAATCTATTCAACTATTTTCAATGAATCAGATCAGCCCGCATCTGGAAATGAGGAATGCCTGTCGGTTCTTCCACCCTGTCTCCTTTGATGAAACCAAGCCTCTCATAAAATCCCACGGCCTGTTCTTGGGCATCCAAAACCGCTGTAAGCGCTCCCTCCTGAAACGCCTTTTCCATCATGATTCGTACCAGGAAATCTCCGAATTTCTGCCCTCTTTTATTCTTTTTCACGCAGATTCTTCCCATTGCCACCGTCTTATGATCTATCCATCGCATTCTTCCTGTTGCAACAGGCATGTCCTCTTCATATACCACCAAGTGCATATAGACTCCATCATCTCCCGTGAATTCGAGTTTCTCCGATATTCCCTGCTCCTCTACGAACACTTCTCTACGAAGAGCAAAACTATCCGAGAGATCTTCATTTCCGTTCCTCCACTTTCCACATACCATATCCTTCATCTCCTTCGATTTCATTATATCAAATTCTACTGCGGATGACAAGAAAGGAGCTGTCTGAAACAGCTCCTTTCTTACTCAACGCATTGGAATCCGAATCCGTACTTCATAATAATCCTCTCGTTTTTCCTCTTCCATATCGACTACCATACCCGAAGTCTTCATCATATCCACCGCTTTTTTCACAGTATTCGTAAACAGGCGTAAATCCTTAAAATAACCTCTCATATTTGTCTTTCGTTCATTCCTTTTTCGGGTCTGCGGCAACGGAATCTCGCTTCCCCCCATCCCCTCTTCTACTAATCGTTCGCTCTGCGCCACATTGAGCCCATCGCTGACGATCTTACGCAAATATTGCCAGCGTTCCGGTTCTGAAATCCGAAGCAGCAGTCTGGCATGCCGTTCCGTCAAATGCTGTTCTATGAGAACCTGGCGGATCTCCGGTGACAGTTTCAGGAGTCTCAGCTTATTCGCCACAGCGGACTGACTCTTGCCTACAATCTTCGCGATCTCTTCTTGTGTAAGCCCATGATCTTCCATCAGATTTCGGTATCCATCCGCCTCTTCAAAATAATTCAGATCCTGTCTTTGAATATTCTCTACTAATGCGATCAACGCGCTTTCCTGATCGTTCTGTTCAAAAACGATCGCGGGAATGGTCGTATATCCAGCCATTTTCGAAGCTCTAAGCCGTCGTTCTCCCGCAATCAACTCATAATACGATCCCATTCTTCGAACACTGATCGGCTGCATCACCCCATGCTGTTTAATCGAATCTGCCAGTTCCTGCATGGCCAACGCATCAAACACGCGACGGGGTTGATACGGATTGGGTAGGACCTGGTTCGCGTCAATGACTCTCACCTGCATCCTGCCATATGTCTTTTCATCAAATTGCTTCATTTTGCTCCCTCCTATCAATTCGGTTCTCTACAGGAGAACCTATGTAAGGGAGAAGTCTTTCGACTACAGAGGAAATTTCTTGATCTTAGCCTGTTTTCTGGGATATACCGCCGGCGTAGGTTTCACTTTACGGATGCATCCGATCTGGTGCTCCCATCCTTCTTCTTTAAGCGATACTTTATACACGTTTTCCACCTCACAACCCAACAGACGTAAGGATCTGGAAGAATCTTCCAGTTCTTGGGAAAGTCCGGGTCCTTTATAAGCGAGAAATATACCGCCTTCTTTCAGCAAAGGTATACAATATTCCAACAGGATCGGAAGAGGCGCCACCGCTCTGGATACGACAGCATTCCATTTTCCCCTATACAGCTCTTTCTGTCCCGCTTCTTCCGCGCGCTCATGCTCGATCGAAACACCCGATATTCTCAAATCTTGACAGACTTCCTGCAGAAAAGTTAATCGCTTCTGCAGCGCATCCATCAGAATCACGGGACGTTCCGGCTCCATAATCTTAAGAACCAGACCCGGAAATCCTGCGCCTGTTCCCACATCTCCCAAAAGACCATCTGGAAGAAAAAGTAATCCAGACATACTATCCAGAAAATGCTTGCTCAGTATATCTCCCGGATCGGTCAATGCTGTTAGATTCATCTTCTCGTTCCATTCCAGCAGAAGCTCCATATACCGATAGAGCTTCTCTCCCTGTTCTCTCGTGACCTCAATCTGTCCCTTTTTTCCCTGAATTTCAAGATTCTGCGCCTTCTCCTGCAATGTTTTGATCCATTCTTCTCTCATGTTCTTTTCCTCTGTTTTAAATATACTAACAGCACACTGATGTCTGCGGGGGAAACCCCGGATATCCGCGATGCCTGTCCAATGGAGGAAGGACGTAGTTGATTTAACTTCTGCATCGCTTCGATTCGAAGACCGTGAATCGCAGTATAATCCAAATCTTCCGGCAGCAGTCGATTTTCCATCTTCTGAAATTTTTCCGCCTGTTCCATTTGCTTTTCGATATAACCTTCGTATCGAATCTGGATCATCACCTGCTGGATCACAAGCGGATCCAACGCGGGCCTTTCCGGATCCACTGGAGCCAAAGCCTCATAACTCACTTCCGGACGCTTCAGGATTTCTGCCATGGATACTCCCATCTTCAGCGGTGCAGTTCCGCATGCGATAAGAATTTCATTAACTTCCCGGCTTCCGCCTAAAGTGATGTTCTGTACCCGCTCTATTTCCTGCTGAATCGCTCTTTTCTTCTGTAAAAAAGCCTGATACCTGGATTCAGAGATAAGCCCTAGGCGATACCCCTTTTCTGTTAGCCGCAAATCCGCATTGTCCTGCCGAAGCAGCAGACGGTACTCAGCACGGGAGGTCATCATTCTATAGGGCTCATTTGTCCCTTTCGTAACCAAATCGTCGATCAGGACTCCGATATAGGCCTCATCTCTTCGGAGAATAAAAGGTTCTTTTTTCTGAATCCACAGAACCGCATTGATCCCTGCTATAATTCCCTGTGCCGCTGCTTCCTCATATCCAGAACTTCCGTTAAACTGACCGGCAGAATATAGTCCTTTTATTTTCTTGATGTGCAGGCTCAGATCCAACTCCTGCGGATCAATACAATCATACTCTATGGCATATCCGGTTCGCATCACCTCCACATGCTCCATCCCGATCAGGGTTTTCAGCATATCTCGCTGCACATCCTCCGGCAAAGAGGACGACATCCCCTGTACATAATATTCCTGGGTATGTTCTCCTTCTGGCTCCAGGAAGATCTGGTGCCGCTTCTTATCTGCGAATCGCACTACTTTATCCTCAATCGAGGGACAGTACCTGGGACCAATTCCATGAATCACACCGGAAAATAGAGGAGAACGATGCAGATTCTTTCGTATGATCTCATGCGTCTCTTCCGTCGTATATGTCAGATAGCAGGAAAGCTGCGGCCTCCTGATCTGTTCCGTCGTATTTTCAAAGGAGAAGGGAACCAGATTCTCATCGCCCTTCTGTTCCTCCATTTTTGAAAAATCCACGGTACGGCCATCGACTCTGGCTGGAGTTCCGGTCTTAAACCGGCGCATGGACAGTGAAAGCGATTCCAATTTTTGCGTCAAATGGTCGGCGCCCGCCATGCCATTTGGTCCGGAATGCTGTCTGTATTCTCCATGAATGCAGTCGGCCCGAAGATAGGTTCCTGTACACAGAATCGCCGCCTGCGTCGGATAACAGGCTCCTGCCGCAGTCACAACCCCCTTCACCTGACCCTCTTCTACGATCAGGTCTACGATCTCCGCCTGACGAATCCGCAGATTGGGCGTGCTTTCCAGCACCTCTTTCATCGCTTCTTTATATCGAAACTTATCCGCCTGCGCGCGCAGAGAATGCACGGCTGGTCCCTTGGCTGTATTTAACATCCGGGATTGAATATACGTGCGATCAATGTTCTTTCCCATCTCACCGCCCAGCGCGTCGATCTCCCGCACCAGATGTCCCTTTGATGTCCCTCCGATACTGGGATTACAAGGCATCATCGCGATACTGTCCAGATTGATGGCAAACAGAATCGTCTTCATGCCCATACGAGCAGCTGCCAAAGCTGCCTCACACCCAGCATGTCCTCCGCCGATCACTGCCACATCTACGGCTTCTTCCTGATACATACTCTTCCTCACTTTCCTAGGCAAAATCTGGAGAAAATCTCATCGACCAGATCATCTCGGACATGATTTCCCGTCAATTCGCCCAGCTCATCATATGCATTCTGCAAATCCATACTGATCAAATCGATCCCCAGCTGCCGCGCATTCTGCGCGTTCTGAATCGAACAGAGCGCCTGATATACTGCCTGCTGTTGTCTCGCATTGGCCAGATATACACCATCCGAAGGATCTGTCTTCCCTTCCCAAACCATCCGACAGATGCGATCCTTTAGTTCGTCTATTCCTTCACCGGTTCGCGCTGAAATCATCACGGTCTGCTTCATATTTCCAAATGCCTCTTTCGGAACGCTTTGATCCAATTTCGTTCTCACTATGATGCAGGGTTTATCCTGTATGGCCTGAAATATCTCCTGGTCTTCTTTCGTCGCTTCCGCGGCTCCCTCCAGGAGAAACAACACCAGATCGCTCTGTCTGGCTGCCTTGAGCGCCCTCTCGACGCCGATGGCTTCCACAGGATCCTGTGCTTCCCGTATGCCGGCTGTATCCACCAGACGAAGCAGAATCCCATCTAAGTTCATTCCTTCTTCCAGCGTATCTCTTGTGGTTCCGGGAATATCTGTCACAATGGCTCGATTCTCTCCCAGTAGTGTATTCAGCAGCGTAGATTTTCCCATATTGGGTCTTCCTACTAATGCGACTCGAATCCCTTCATTCAGCATCCTGCCGGTATCCGCTGTCCGATATAAATCGGTCAGTTCCTTCTGGAGGCTTTCCAATTCCTTTTGTATATTCAACTGCTGGCTTTCTTCGATCTCATACTCCGGATAATCGATCTCCACTTCCAATAGAACGAGGATATCCAGAATCCGTTTCCGGTACTCCTGTATCTTGCTTCCCAAGCGGCCTTCCAGCCGCCTCGACGCTGCCTGCAGCGATCGGTTCGTCTGCGCGCTGATCATATCCATGATGGATTCTGCCTGTGACAAATCGATTCGTCCGTTTAAGAACGCTCTCTTCGTAAACTCTCCGGGTTCTGCCAGACGAACGCCCTGCGTCAGAATCGTCTGAAGGACTTTCCTCAGCAAATATGTCCCGCCATGACACTGAAACTCCACCACATCTTCCCCGGTAAATGTATGCGGCGCTTTCATGTAAAGAAGCAATCCCTCATCCAGAAGTTCTCTGGTCTTCGGATCTATGATCTTGCCATACCGTACACTATGACTCTTTTGTTCTTTTGCGGATCTTTTTCCTGACGGATGAAAAAGCGCCTCTGCGACTTCCATAGCCCTATCCCCGGATACCCGAATGATCCCGATTCCGCCAGTTCCTATTGGCGTGGCAATTGCCGCGATTGTTTCCTCCCAACTCATCTGCCATCCCTCCCCGGATTCAAAACAGCCGGACAAATCCTGCTCCGATTTGTCCGGCTTTTTCTTGTGTAATTCATGTACCCTTTACTTATGATGATAATTTCCCTTCACCGGGCTAATTACCACCTTACGGAAAGGCTCCTCTCCTTCACTGTGCGTCTCCACTCCATTAAAAGACTGTAGAACAGAATGAATAATCCTGCGCTCATAGGGATTCATCGGCTCCAGAGCCACACGACGATTGGTCTTGCGTACCTTTTTAGCCAAGTTAATCGCCAGCTTCTCCAGAGTCTGCCTTCTCTTTTCCCGATAATTTTCCGCATCCAACTTGATCTTCACATGACCTTCTGTCTTCTTATTTGCCACGAGTGCCGTCAGATACTGCAGAGAATCCAGCGTATTTCCTCTTTTTCCAATAATCACACCCAGACCTTCACCCTGGATATCCAGTTTAAGCACATCTTCTTCTTCCATCGAGCCCTCAATCTTTGCCTCGATTCCCATTTCCTTCAGAACAGGCAGCAAGAACGCGATAGCCGTCTCTTCCGCCACTTTTGCATCTTCATTGTACGCAATAGGTTCTTTCGGCTCTTCCTTTTTTGCCATTTCCGCTTCCTTCGCGGCTCTAGCCTGTGCCAGACGATCCTCTACTAATGTATCTATCACATAAGTCGGCTCTTCATTTTTCTGTTCCGGAACAGACGCCTTCTTTTCGTCCGGCTTCTTCGGAGCGCTTTCTGCCGGCTTTTCTTCTTTCTCAGGCTTATGATCCGAAAACAGCTCTTCCTCTAAAGAAACGCCCTTGGCGGTTGCTCTGACAATGGCGTCCTTCGCACCAAAGATCCCCAATACACCCTTGGAGCCCTCCTGTATGATTTCGATATCCACCTGCTCGCTAGGAAGTCCCAGCTGAAGCAAAGCCGCTGTAATCGCATCATCTACGGTTTTACCGCTTGTCTCAACGTATTTCATATGTTCGCCCCTCTCTATCAGGAATCTTCCTTACCAGATGAATTCTCCGGCTTTTCTGTATTTTCCTGTTCTTTTTTCATTTCTTTATGACTTTCGATTCTTTTATTCGTCGCCGCCTTACGATTCCCTGCCATACTGCTTCTGGCAATCACCGATTCCGCGGTACCAATACGTTTTCCTGTCTTCTTATCAATGTTGGAACGTGCGATCTCTTTCAAACGCTTCTTCTCTTCCAACTCTTTCTTTCTCTCCAACGCCTGCTTGTATTCTTCTTTATCCACAATCTTATCTACAAGCAGCTGCTGCAGAATGCTGAAGATATTTCCGGCGATCCAGTATAAACCAATACCCAAAGGCATGGTAATGACAAAAAATGCCGTCATCAGCGGGAAGATGATATTCATCGTCTTCATTGTCTGATTCATACTTTTCTTCGGATCACCGCCCGCCGCGACAGTCCGGCGCTCATTCGCCTTTGTCATGATATAGGATTGAAGCCATGTGGTACCGCCGGCCACAATCGGCCAGATAATCCCCGGGAAGCTGAGACCTGCTGTCTCTGTCAGATTAAAACCGATAAACGAGTTCAGTTCCTGCGTCAAGTTGACAATATCCTGAAAAGCCTGATCCGTTCCAAAGGAAGTCAGTTCAAAGAACTGATTCCAGTTCGTCATCGTGAAATGCGCCAGAAGATCCTTCACCGAATCAAAGGTATTGATGTCAAAATTTTGCAGGCCCTGAATTACAGACGAAAAATTATCCTGCAAAATAGACTGATAATTCGACAACGCCATGACCTGGTTCGTCAAGGTATTAAAATATTCTCCATAACCGGTGATGTAGAATGCCAGATTCCGCAAAACCTCATACAAAACAAAAATAATCGGAAGCTGAATCAACATAGGTAAACAACCGCTGAAAGGACTCGTCTTATTTTCTTTGTAGAGATCGTTCATCTCCATCTGCATCATCCGGGTAGATTCCGGGTCTGTTTTATTCTTATATTTGTCCTGAATTCTCTGAATTTTCGGCTGTAAACGCTGCATCTTACGGGTGGAACGCTGCTGCTTGAGCGTAAGCGGAAACAGAATCGTACGCACGATAAACGTAAACAGAATAATCGTGATTCCCAGCGCATTGACCGTCGTCAGCGACACAATTCCATTGTAGATGATATCAATAACAAAACTAAACAGCCAAGCTAAGGGTTTCAGGATAAAATTATTTGTCTGTGCCAGAAAGACAAAATCCAAATTGAAAACTCCTCTCGATCAAAGACTAGAAAATTATGGCACTGGATCGTATCCGCCCTCATGAAAAGGATGGCATTTTAATACCCTTCTCACCGCGAGATATGCCCCTTTCTTCGCGCCATACTTCTCCACCGCCTCTGCCGCATAACAAGAACAGCTAGGGTAAAACCGACAGCACTGCCTCTTATAAGGGGAAATTGCCTGCTGATAGAAATGAATCGTTCCTAACAGCATTTTTTTCATCATATCATTCACCCATCCTATTTTCTGCCTTCAGAATGTGAAACTTTTCCGCCAGACCCAATAATGACCGCTCCATTTGCGTGCTCTTCTGGTCCTTTGAGGGTCCGCGGGCGATAATAACGATATCGTATCCTGCCTGAAACTGATGTGCATGCAGACGAAAGGCTTCTTTGATAATCCGTTTGAGGCGACTGCGAACCACGCTGTTCCCGTTTCTTTTACTCACTGAGATACCCAAACGATTCTCCCCGGAACCATTCGGATACACAAACATGACCAAATATCGGTCCGCCTTCGACTTTCCATTGCCATACACAGTACGGAACTGAGGATTTTTTAAACTTTGGATCATAAACTGCCGTCTCTCCCTATCTGCAACTCCCAAATGTCCATAAGCATAAGGTCAGGCCGCCGGAAAACCGGCGGCTGACATCCATACTTACGAATCCCGCTCTTACGCGGACAGAACCTTACGGCCCTTGGCTCTTCTTCTGGACAGAACTTTGCGGCCGTTGGAAGTGGACATTCTTTTCATGAATCCATGCTCTCTCTTACGCTGCTTTGTCTTCGGATGATAAGTCGTTTTCATGGTGTAATACACCTCCTTCTAAATCGAAAATGGTCAAATTGCGGATCAAAACAGGTTCCCGCAGAACGCCGGGATGCTCCCGGCACAAAATTTTAGAGCACTATTCTGATTATATGAAATCAGAGCCTTTTCGTCAAGCATTTTTTTTGGTTTTTGGGGATGTTTTGTATTTTTATGACTCTACTCTTCCTGTTACCACTCGAAAAATTCTCGCCTGATCCATTTTTCGTATACTATCTTCTACACCCGTACATGTGATGATCGTCTGATGCTTCTCTATACTCTGCACCAGATATCGCTGTCTATTCTCATCCAATTCGCTCATCACATCATCCAGCAAAAGTATCGGAGACTGTCCCGTTTCTTCCCCCATCATCTCCATTTCCGCCAACTTCATAGACAATGCCGCGGTTCTCTTCTGCCCTTGGGAACCATAAGTTCGTACATCCATCCCATTCATCTCGATCCCTATATCATCCCGATGCGGACCTACTGTCGTCGTTCCCATCCGCAGATCCTGCTCTAAATGATCTCGGAGTTTCTTCAGAATCAGTCCCTCATCCTCCGACACATTCATCTCGTATCGGAACTCCATTTTCTCCTGATGACCGGAAATCTGATCACAAATCGCAGGCGCCCACCAAGCCAGTCTGTCAATAAAGGCCCTGCGTCTTTTGATCAATCGACAGGCAAAGGAGGCGAATTGTTCATCATAGACGGAAATCAGATCCTGCATTTCCTCCTGGCAAGAAGAGTTCTTCAGCAGCTGATTTCGCTGTCGCAAAAGGATATGATATTGCTGCAGCGCGTGCAAATATACCTTATCCACCTGACAGATCTCCATATCCATGAATTTTCTGCGTTTTGCAGGCCCCTCCTTAATGAGCGCCAAATCTTCAGGAGAAAATAATACAGTCTGTATACATCCAAAAAGATCGTTGATCTTCTGCACAGGGACTCGGTTTAATGCCGCAGATTTGGTTCCATTTCGCCTCAGATGCATTTCCACGGTATTTGCTCTTTCTTGCCTTCCATCATCTCCATTGTATACAATTCGTATAAACGCATCAGTCTCTCCAATCTGTATACATTCTCTGTCATACGATGTTCTGTGAGATCGGCCTGTAGAGCAATATCCTATCGCTTCCAGTAAGTTTGTTTTTCCCTGTGCATTCGCGCCCATCAGCACATTGACGCCGGGCGTCAGATTCCATTCCAACTCTTTGTAATTTCTGAAATGACGCAATACAATCTGTTGAATTTTCAAAACTTACACCTCAAAATAGTAAAGGCGCGTCACAAGACTATACTTTGCAGCGCGCCCAAAGCCTTTTTATTTATCAACACGCTGAATCAACCATTCTTCCGCCATGACTGTGACGTGATCCTGATCCCGCAGTTTTTTTCTCAGCTCATGCACGGGCACTCCGTTCAAAAGAACCTTGCCCATCTGTATCAACTGATGCGCCTCGCCTCCGCTCGAAGCAAGGTCCTCTTTTTTCAGCCATTGATCCAGTTTAATATATTCTCCTGTGATTTCGCTCGTCTTCATGATATCACCTTAGTTCAGCCGAATCGGCAAAATGAAATACTTGTAATTCTCCCCCTGCGCGCCCTGGATAATACAGGGAGACAACGAGGAAGAATACAGGATACATACCGTATCATCATCGATGGCTCGCAGGGCGTCCATGTAGTATTTCGGGTTGAAGGCTGTCACCATGCCTTCGCCCTCCAGGCGAATGGCAACCTCCTCATAGGCGCTTCCTGCTTCCGTATTCGACGTAATAATCATACGATCCTGCCGAATATCAAAGCGAACAGGGCTGTTTTTTCCTTCCTTGGAAATCAACGCGGCTCGATCGATACTGTCTAAAAGTTCTTTTTTATTCACATAGGCTCTTGTGGAAAAGCTCATTCCCAAATTTCGCTCATAATTCAGGAATTCTCCTTCTAAAAGCCTGGATACCAGCACGGTCTGATCCAGCTTGAATAGAATATGCCGACCGGTAAAGGTTACCGTCATCAGATCCTCTTCTTCGCTGGAAAGAATCTTATTCAGTTCATTCAATGCCTTTCCAGGAACTGTCATCTTAAAGCTGTTTTTACCGGATATATCCGTACGCTGCATCGAGATCCGGAATCCATCTACAGCAACCAGATACAAATATCCATCCCGTACATCAATCAGCTCGCCGGTTAATACCGGACGTCCGCTGTCTTCCTGCGCAATCGAAAAAATCGTTTTCTGAATCATCTGACGAAATTCATTTTGGGGAAGAACCATCTGATTCTCGCTCTTAACCTCTGGTAACAGGGGAAAGTCATTTCCGTTCTGACCGGGGATATTAAACTTAGATTTTCCACAGGAAATGGTAATATTATCCTGATCATCGGAATCAATGATAATATCGTCATCCGGAAGCCGTCGAATGATTTCAGAGAAAATCTTCGCGTTAACGGCTACGGATCCTTCTTTTTTCACCACTGCCTCCGAAACGCAATGGATTCCGAGTTCAAGATCATTCGCGGTTAATGAAAATTCCTGGTTTTCTGCTTTTAATAAAATGCATTGTAAAATCGGCATGGTCGTTTTTTGAGATACCGCGCGAATCACGGTGCCTACGCTTTTTAACAACGAATTTTTGTTACAGATAATGTTCATGATAATACCTCCTGTGGATAAGTTTCATCGCGTTTCTTATGTTCTAGCGAACGCGAATAGAATAGTAATAGAATTGTTTGGTAGTAGTAATAGTAGTAGGGACCGTGGATTGTTGGAAAAGGGGGATAAAGCTTTATAAAATGCGGATTACAGGAGTGCATAACTTTGTGGAGAAAAATGCATAACCTGTGGATAAACGAGAGTTATCCACGATCCTAAAATTGGGAAATATTTACAATTCTAAGTTATCCACGCAAATTCACAGGATATCCACATAGGATGTGTGGATAAAGTGGATAACTTAGAAAAATCATTCTCCCGTCAAACGACGTTCAATATCATTGACCGCCCGAAGAAGTTCTTCATTATTTAGATTCTTTAGATCATCCGCAATTTTGTCTGCGCCATACATGACGGTTGTACGGTCTCTTCCGCCTAATACGGTGCCGATGGTTTTTAAGGGATCCGTAGTCAATTTGCGGCATAGATACATGCAGATCTGCCGAGGATACGCGATATTTTGTGGTTTTTTCTTGGATTTTATATCCTCTACCGTAATCTGGTAATATTCACAAACGGTTTCGATGATGCGCTGACAGGAAATGGTTTTTTTAATATCATTCCCTGTATAGTCTTTCAACGCATTTGAAGCGATTTCAATCGTGACTTTCGTATTCGGACTCAGAAGCCGGCAATAGGCTTCCACACAGGTGAGAGCGCCTTCCAGATCACGAATGTTGGAATTGATATGATCCGCGATGAAGCTGAGGACGTCCATATCAATGTCCAGGTGATTCTGTTCGGCTTTCTTCTTTAATATGGCGATTCGTGTTTCGTAGTCCGGAGCCTGAATATCGGCGATGAGTCCCCACTTGAATCGAGAACGAATCCGTTCGGAGAGCTGCTCGATCTCTTCTGGCGGACGGTCAGAGCATATTACAATTTGTTTGTTATCATTATATAGAGTATTAAAGGTATGGAAAAACTCATCCTGCGTAGCCTGCTTATTTCCCAAAAACTGAATATCATCAATTAGGAGAACATCGATTTGGCGATATTTCTCACGAAAAGAATCATTTTTGTTGGAACTGATTGAATTGATCAGCTCATTCATGAAAGTTTCGGAGGGTACATACAGCACATGTTTAGAGGAATCGCAGTCCAGCACATGGTTTCCGATCGCATGGAGCAGATGCGTCTTACCCAACCCGGAGTCTCCCCAGATAAAAAGCGGATTATAGGTGTTGCCGGGAAAGTCGGCAACTGCCAGACAGGAATGGTAGGCCAGCTTATTGTGATTTCCTTCTACAAATGACTCAAATGTGTAGCGAGGATTCAGATGGGCCTGGATCTTCAAAGACTCCAGAATGGAGTTTTCTTCCTCCTGTGAAGTGTTGGGAAGCTGATACTTGCCCTTATCTACGATTTCAAATGTAAAATCGTTATAATTCAACATCTCAAAGCATTTCTGCAGATGATCTTTAAACTTCGTCGAAACAATTTTCTTGGCTAATGGATTTTCTGATTCCAGGATCAGCGTTTTTTTCGGACCATCTTCTACCACATCCACGGCCTGCATGTCCTGAAACCATCCTTTATAAGTCACCTCTGTCAGATCTTGACGCAAAAGCTGTTGAATCTCTGAGTAAATTGATGATGGATCATATTTCATTGCGGATCAAACCTCCAAAACGATATGGAACTGAAAAATTGTTGATAACTTTATCCAACATATCCACGGCTTAAAATCTTCAGTCCAGGGAATATACACAGGATTTTCACATAGATATCCACGAAGATATCCACAGGGTGTGGATATCTTTTTGGATAAAATCCTTCTATGGAATCTGAATGGATTTATCATACCACAAAATATCATTACGTTGCAACAGTTTCAATTGACATTTGGCGAAAAAAAAAGTATGATAGAGGTAACCAATTTTTTGAGGGGGTTAGATGGCATGAAGGTTCAAAAAGTGACGGATTCTTCGTTTTCAAAATATGGAAAAGTATTGTCCGGATATGGTTTTGAAAAGCTGTTAGACACACTGAGAGAATGCAGCGAAAAGCCTTCCTGTGGGACAATCTATGTTCCGTCCGATGAGACACTGGAAGCATGCGAAGTGTACGCGGAGTTGAGAGATCGGGCCTATGGCGGTATGCCAATTCAGATTGGATACTGTAATGGGAGCAATCATCGTTTGAATTGCCTGGAATATCATAGGGATTCGGAAGTGGACATTGCCGCGGATGATGTGATCCTGCTGTTAGGACATCAGGCTGAGATTCAAGATGGTACGTATGATACTTCCAAGGTAGAAGCGTTTTTGCTGCCGGCCGGAGTTGCTGTGGAGCTGTATGCGACAACGCTTCATTATGCGCCTTGTAATGGCGAGGGAAAGGATGGCTTCCGGGTCGTCATCGTGCTGCCGCGAGGAACCAATACCGATATGCCGCAGTTTACGGCTGGGTGTGAGGAAGATCGGTGGATGACAGCCAGAAATAAGTGGCTGTTGGCCCATCCAGACGCGCCGGAAGCGCAGAATGGCGCGCATGTGGGCCTGGTTGGAGAGAATATTTCTATATAATTTAATAAGATAAATATATTTTAGGGAGGTACAAAAAATGAAAAACATGCCAGAGGTAAAATTAGGTTTAATTGCCGTCAGTCGGGATTGTTTTCCGATCACATTGTCAGATCGGCGCAGTCAGGAAGTTGTCACGGCTGCGAAAGAGCAGGGCGTGGAGGTCTATCGTTCTAAGACGGTCGTCGAGAGTGAGACCGATATGCTGAAGGCGGTAGCAGATATTGAGGCGGAGGGCGTGAACGCGCTTGTTGTATATCTTGGCAATTTTGGACCGGAGAGCGCGGAGACGATCATCGCGCAGAAGTTTGCAGGACCAGTGATGTATGTAGCGGCGGCAGAGGAATCTCAGGAGGATCTGGTGCAGGGCCGGGGAGACGCATATTGTGGTATGCTCAATTGCTCCTATAATCTGGCGCTCAGAGGATGCAAGGCGATCATCCCGGAGTATCCTGTCGGACGTCCGGAAGATGTGGCGAAGATGATTGCGGAGTTTATTCCTGTAGCCAGAGCCATTCTGGGTCTTAAGAACCTGAAAGTATTTACTTTTGGTCCCAGACCGCAGGATTTCATGGCTTGTAATGCGCCGATTCAGCCTCTGTTTGACTTGGGGCTTGAGATTCAGGAAAACTCAGAGCTGGATCTTCTGGTGGCATTTCGCAAGCATGCGGACGATCCGAGAATCTCTGACGTAGTGAAGGAAATGGCGGAAGAGACCGGCAACGATAACCCCTACGCAGGAATTCTTCCTAAACTGGCACAGTATGAATTAACCCTTCTGGATTGGGCGGAGGAAAATAAGGGAAGCCGAGAATATTATGTATTCGCCAATAAGTGCTGGCCCGCGTTCCAGACAGAATTCGGCTTTGTTCCTTGTTACGTGAATTCGCGTTTGGCAGCTCGTGGTATTCCGGTGAGCTGTGAGGTGGATATTTTTGGCGCCGTGAGCGAGTATTTAGGGGCTTGTGTCTCCGGAGACGCGGTTACGCTTTTGGATATCAATAACTCAGTACCTAAGGATATGTATGAGAGTGAGATTAAGAATGAAGCCAATTATACTCTTCAGGATGTCTTTATGGGCTTCCACTGCGGAAATACGCCGGTATGTAAGCTGACGAAGGCGCATATGGGATATCAGCTTATTATGAAGCGTTCCCTGGAGCCGGATTCGGAGCCGAATATCACAAGAGGCACCATCGAAGGGGATATCATGCCAGGAGAGATCACATTCTATCGTTTGCAGGGAAATGCCAGAGGGCAGTTAAAGGGATATATCGCGCAGGGCGAGGTATTGCCGGTAGCGACCCGTTCCTTTGGCGGAATCGGTGTATTTGCCATTCCGGAAATGGGACGTTTCTATCGTCACGTTTTGATTGAGAAAAATTATCCCCATCATGGCGCGGTTGCCTTTGGTCATTACGGAAAGGCGATCTTTACAGTCATGAAGTATTTGGGAGTCGAAGACGTAGCCTTCAATCAGCCGAAGGGTATGTTGTATCCATCTGAGAATCCTTTTGCGTAAATAAAATAAAAGGGGCTGCCTGCGTCTATGCAGCGGCTCCCTTTCTCTTTTTGGGAGGGTATTTTCATGGTATTTCAGAATATGGAATTTCATAATGTGGAGTGTCTGGAAGAGCGATTAGGGGGGTACATGCTGCAGCGTTTTCCGGAAGAAGTGCGTCTGGGTCTGGGGTATCAAGACCATGATCGGGGAAGGATGTATAGCCAAATGCCGGTAGGATGCGAGATCCGATTTGTTACAGACGCGCATTTTTTCAGGATTTCCCTGTCTTCCTATGAAAAGGATAATCGAATATTCGTATATCGGGGAAATTTTTTGCAGAGTGTTTTAGATCTTCCCGCGGGAAAGATCAGTACGTTTCATATCGAGGAACCGGCAGGATGGTCGGATATAGAGAAAGAGGCTTTTCAAGGACATCGTTTTTCCTCACGGGTCTGGCGGATCGTCATGGATAAGGAGGCCGCTGTTTTATATTATGGCGCGGATTTTGTGGGACATTCAGTCAGGCCGCCGTATCCGGAAGAGATACCGGTGAAAAAGTGGATGGCCTATGGTTCTTCAATCACATTTGGCGGAGACGCTCATTTGGGAATCAATGCCTATGCAATGAAGACAGCCAGACTCCTAGATCTGGATCTATACAATAAGTCTATTGCCGGATCCTGTTTCTGCGATGATTCTGTGGTAGAGTATCTGGCAGAAAAAGCACCGCAGATGAATCTAGTGACTTGTGAATTGGGGATTAACATGCTGCGGCGCTTTTCGGAGGAAATTTTTAAAGAGAGAACCTATCGTTTGATCGGAAGGTTGAGGGAGGTAGCTCCTGATACAAAAATTGCTGTCATTACGCCATTTACCGCGGGAACTGCTTATCAGAAAGATGAATTTACCGAAGGAAGAATGCGTTATTACGCATTTACAGATATCTTAAAAGCATATCCGGATCCAGCTGTGACGGTGTGGGATGGCAGAGAGATTTTGAAAGATTTTTCAGGATTATCGTCAGACTTGTTACATCCATCGGATGAGGGCCACGCTATGATGGCGATGGAGTTAGCAAATAAGATCAAAAAGATCATATAATGGAAGGCGGACACCAATGGATATTCAACAGATGAAAGAAATCGCGGATGGAATTCGCGCCAATGTGGAAAAGGTCATTGTAGGAAAGAGCCATGTGATCGAATTGGTTCTGGCAGCTATGCTCGCGGAAGGACATGTGCTTTTGGAAGATGTTCCGGGAACGGGAAAAACGATGATGGCAAAGGCATTGGCGAAGTCCATTGATACGCAGTTTAAGAGAATCCAGTTTACACCGGATTTGCTGCCTTCGGATCTGATCGGTATTAACTACTATAATCAGAAAGAGGGAGAGTTTGTATTTCGTCAGGGAGCTCTGTTTACAAATATATTGTTAGCGGATGAGATTAACCGGGCTACGCCCAGAACCCAGTCCAGTTTATTAGAGAGTATGGAAGAAAAACAGATTACAGTGGATGGTACTACGTATGTTTTGGAAAAGCCTTTTTTTGTCATTGCGACGCAGAATCCTGTAGAAACCCAGGGCACATTTCCATTGCCGGAAGCACAACTGGATCGTTTTATTATGCAGCTTTCCATGGGATACACCAGTAAAGAAGAGACGATGGAAATTTTGCATCGTTTTATTGCCGCGTCCCCTGTAGAAAAAATCGAGAGTGTCTGCGGCAGAGAGGAGTTGCTTGCGATGCAGCAATTTGTGAAGACCGTTTATATTCATCCGGATATTGCGGGGTACTCTGTGGATATCGTGGAAAAAACCAGAGAAAGAGATGATATCGCGCTGGGCGTCAGCCCCAGAGGAAACCTGTCCTATCTGCGAGCGGCGCAGGCATTGGCTGCCATACGGGGAAAGAACTTTGTGTCTCCGGATGAGATTAAGGATCTGGCTTTGCCAGTTTTGGGACATCGCATGATTCTAAAAAGCGGCATGAAAAATCGTTCTACACAGATTCAGGGAATTGTGGAGGAGATTCTAAGTACGGTTCCCGCGCCGACAGAAAACTGGAAAATCGATCAGTAAGGAGGGATCATTTCCATGCCCATTCTCGTTATTTTTGCGGTGGCCGGACTGATCTATCTTCTGCAGGACAGGATCTATAAACGATTCTGGAATGTGAATCTGCATGCGGATGTGGAGTTTGAAGACCAGTTTATTTATGAAGGAGAGGATACTCATCTCAGAGAAACGCTGTCGAATGGAAAAATTCTTCCGCTGCCGTGGGTATACGTAAAGTTTCAGATCAATCGAAATGGAAAAGTAGGTCACTATCGCAGTGATCTGTTTAGCATACGTTTTTATCAGAAGATCCGGCGTCGTATTCCATTTCATCCCGAGACCAGAGGGATCTATACCATACGGGGAATCGATCTCATCAGCAATAATCTGTTTATCACACGCAAGTTTGTACAAACTTTGCAGGATTCTACGACAATGGTGGTATATCCAAAGATGATTTCTGCCGAGGAGTTTCAGATTCCTTTTCAGAAAATGATGGGAGATATTATCACAAAACGATATATGATCGAAGACCCTTATATGTTTAAAGGAATCAGGGATTACCAGTCTTATGACAGTTTCAAGTCCATTAATTTCAAGGCTTCCGCACGGGCGGGAAAATGGTTGGTCAACGTTCATGATTATACGATTCAGCAGAAAGTGACGATCCTTTTGAATATGGACCGGGCAAATCAATATTATGATATGCGTTTATATGAAAACAGTATTCGAATGGCGGCCTCCATGGCGAATGCTTATGAACAGGAGGGCGTCCCGGTATCTTTGTGGTCCAATGGACGAGACGTGATGACAGGAGAAAACATCGAATTGGAAGAAGGATGCGGTACTGGACATCTGCATACGCTGTTTGAGAATCTAGCTCGTATGGAAATCAGTCTGGAAGTAGAAGATTTCGCTCCTTTTCTGCAGAGGGCGGCAGAGGATACGGACGCCAATTCGATGTATTTGCTGATTTCGCCTTTTTTTGGAAAGAACTGCGTAGAAAATTTTGAAGAACTGCAAAAGAGGCATGAATCCGCCATGTGGATCTTGCCGGTTGTGCTCTCGGATCTTTCGGATTCTGATTTTAAGGGACAGGAGCTGGCTGATCGTCTTCCGAATATTTATTTGTGGAAGGTGGATTAGAAAATGAAGAAAACAACCTTTTTACGGCATCTGCAAAATGTGGTAGTCGATTATTTCAATACATATCTGGTCATTGCAATCCTGAGTTATGTATTGACAGTTTTAACGGGGGATTCCAGGATGATCCTAAAGGTACATCTGTTATGCATCCTGCCTTTGTATACGTATTGGGTCAGACAGACGGTCTGGAATCTGTTTCTGTTTAGCGCGCTGCATATTTCGCCCTTTGTTTTATTATTCTTCTATCAAATGGAACAGAACATGATTGTGATGTTGCTGATCGGAGCGGGAATTCTTATATTTGTCGTATATTCTTTTACGCTTCGATTGACACAGGTGAAACATGAGATCACGACAGGAGGCGTTATCGTCCTATGCGGGGCTTTTGCGGCGGGGTATTTCTGCACGGAGATTCCTCAAGTCAGTATGAAAGAAGAACTGCGGGGATATCTGATCATTGCGTCTTTGATGGTATTACTGGTATATTTCATAAATTTACATTTTAAAAATATTAACAGTACGTTGAATAATGTAAACGATATGTTGAATCAACCGGCACAGAAAATTCAAAGATTTAATCAGAAAATTCTATTTTATTTTATCGTTGGTACTGGTATTTTTATTCTATTAGCGCTGGTCTTTCATGTAGATCGCGGCTTTTTAGCATTAGGACAGGGATTGTTGTGGCTGATTCGCTATCTGATCCGTTTGATTCCAAGGGGAGAAGCTGTTTCGGAGGAGAGTATTTTTTTGGAAGAAAGTATGCCGGAGAATACGAATGAGGATATGGGATTTGAAGCGGTGGATCCGAATCCGTTCTGGGAATTTATGGAATATATCGTAATGGTCGCGGTGGTGATTGCCCTTGCGGCGGTCGTAATCTATGCTTTATATCGTTTTTATAAATGGTTTTATTCACGAAAACCGGAGGTCATCACGACAGATGGATATGAAGAGACTACCACATATATTGAATTGGAAGAGAGAGATTCTCGAAAAAAAGAATCGTTCTGGTCTCGTTTTCGACTGACAAATGATAAAAAAGTGCGTAGAATCTACCGAAAACGGTTAGAGGCGCCTATGAAAACGCAGGAGCTTTTGAAAATTTCGGATTCTCCACAGGAAATATTAGATAAAATGCCATCTGAAGGATTAGAAAATCTGACGAAACTGTATGAGAAAGCAAGATATTCGAATCAACCGATCACAAAAGAAGAGGTCAGAAAAGCAGAATCCATATCGGAGAACAGGAATAGATCTTGACGGGATTTCCACTTCGGAGTACAATGAGAGCATACGCTCTAAAATAAGAGTAGAATTTTATCAAGTAGAAAAGGGGAAACAGAATGAAAAAAATACTGGCATTGTTTTGCGCCATGGGGCTTTTGGTGTTTGCCGCGGGAGGGTGCTCTAGCAATGCTCCTTCTCAGGCGGAGTCTTCGACAGCAGTGGAATCTTCGGTAGAGGAAAGCCAGATGGAAGAATCTTCTGGAGAGGAGCAGAGTGTGACAGAAATCTCTTCAGAAGAAAGCGTATCGTCTGAGTCATCGGATTATGTAGTGAAAGTGGCCGCGTTGAAGGGACCTACGGGAATGGGACTGGCTAAGCTTATTGATGAGAATACGGCAGGAGAATCCAAGAATCACTATGATTTTACTTTGGCGTCTTCAGCCGATGAAATCCTAGCGAATATTATTCAGGGAGAATTTGATATCGCGGCGGTTCCAACAAATGTAGCTTCTATTCTATATAACAAAACAGAAGGACAAATTCAGATGGCTGCCATCAATACATTGGGCGTGTTATATGTGTTGTCCACGGACGATTCGATTACCAGTGCGGCCGATCTTGCGGGAAAAACGGTCTATTCTACGGGACAGGGTGCTGTACCGGAGATTGCTTTTAATTATATTCTGGAACAGAATGGTCTGACTCCGGGAGAAGACGTGACGATTGAGTATAGGAGTGAACATAGCGAGCTGGCGGCTCTGATGGCATCTGGAGAGGCAGAGATTGCCGTGCTTCCGCAGCCATTTGTCACCAGTGTTATAAATCAGAATGAAAATGTGCATGTGGTGCTGGATCTGACTGAAGAGTGGAATCGAGTGACCAATGGAGAGAGCGATCTGACCATGGGTTGTATCGTGGTGCAAAAGAGTTTCGCGGAGGAACATCCGGAAGAAATGGCTGCTTTTATGGAAGAATATCAGGCTTCTGTGGAGTATATCACCGCAGAAGCGAACTTGGAAGATGCCGCTGTGCTGATTGAGAAGGCGGATATTATTCAGGCTGCCGTGGCACAGAAGGCGCTGCCGGCGTGTAATATCGTGTTTATAACAGGAGAAGAAATGGAGAATATCTCAAATGGCTTCTTACAGGTGATATTCGACAGCGAGCCTACTTTGGTAGGAGGAGCACTTCCGGATGAGGACTTCTATTATCAGCCGGCTGCGGAATAAAAGGATTCTGCGGTGCGGAATTCTTGTCCTTTGGATTTTCATCTGGCAGTGCGCTTATTGGGTCGTGGGAGAAGATCTTCTATTATCTTCTCCTTGGATTGTTTTACAAAGAGTATGCCAGCTCATGGGGACGCTGGAGTTCTGGAAAACGATAGGTAATTCCTGCGCGGGAATTCTTGTGGGATATTTGTGCGGCGTTTTGGGAGGGAGTATTTTAGGAGCCTTAAGCAGTCGCTTTCGATTTGTATATGAATTTGTGCGGCTTCCCATGCGTCTGATTCAGGCGACGCCTGTGGCTTCTTTTATCATCCTGACATTGCTATGGATTCCATCCCGTCGTTTATCCATTTTTATTTCTTTTTTGATGGTTTTGCCCCTCATTTGGACAAATGTGGATCAGGGCTTTCGCAGTGTGGACCAGGATCTTCTGGAAGTGGCGCGGGTGTATCGGTTTTCTCGGTGGAAACGGTTTCGATATGTATACTGGCCAGCTGTGATGCCTTTCTTTCGTTCTGCGTGCCAGGTTGCGATTGGATTCGCCTGGAAGTCTGGTATCGCGGCGGAAGTCATCGTTACGCCTTTGGGATTTATCGGAAAAGAGCTGAATGACGCGAAGGTGACACTGATGACAGCGGATATGTTCGCTTGGACCGCTGTCGTCATCCTGCTTTCAATTTGTTTTGAGAAGATATTTGGTTTGTTGCTTTCTCGGTGGCAAGCTCATCCAAAAGGGGGAAAGCAGGCATGAAAAACCTCGAATTTAAGCATGTTTCTTTTTCGTATGGTGAAAAAAAGGTATGGGAAGATCTGAACCTATGTTTTGAAGCCGGGAAGAAATCCATTGTCATGGGGCCTTCCGGTATTGGAAAGACGACGCTCTTTCGACTGGCGTTGGGATTGATCCTTCCGGATCAGGGACAGATTCTGGGGATTCCTGGAGATGGAGCTGGGGTTTTGTTTCAGGAAGACCGGCTGTTTCCCCATCTGTCGGTTTTAGAGAACCTAAAGGTATGCGTACCGGAACGAACCGAGGAAGAACTTTTGAAAATGCTTTTTAGGCTGGGTCTTTCCGGTGAAGAAAACCGATATCCCGCGGAACTTTCAGGGGGAATGAGACGGCGGGTGGCCTGTATCCGAGCAGTGGCTGTGCGTCGGGAATTATACCTTTTAGATGAACCTTTTAATGGATTGGATGAACGATTAAAAGATCGAGCTGCGTCATGGATTTTAGAA